>JALFJR010000104.1 GCA_022775005.1 Parabacteroides sp. | reverse complement strand
ATGGCACGAGGGATCCACCTCTTCCCATTCCGAACAGAGAAGTTAAGCCTCGTCACGCCGATGGTACTGCGTAACAGTGGGAGAGTAGGTAGCCGCCGTTTTAGGAGGGAGTCAGTCCGAAAGATTGACTCCCTTTTTTGTTATATGCATAATTAATTGTATTTTTGCAAACCTGTTTTTGCAACAAATAAAAGATTTGTATGGATATTGAAAAGAAGGAGACGAAAGAGGTCAACAAAATATCACTCTTGATTGTAGTGGTTATTATATTGGTGCTGGGTATCTTAGGTACAGGCTATTATATTTATCACCAACAGCAGCAGATGGGGGATTTGATGGAGTCTTTTAATTTAGAAAAAGAGGCTTTAGAAGATGAATATAATGAGTTGTCTCTTCAATACGAGGGATATAAATTTAGTGTGGGTAATGACTCCTTGATTGCTTTGTTATCGACTGAGCAGGCTAAGGTGCAACGCCTTTTGGAAGAGTTGCGTACAGTGAAGGCTACTAATGCAAAGGAAATCTCTCGCTTGAAGAAGGAGTTGGCCACCTTGCGTAAAATCATGCGGAATTATGTGGAGCAGATTGACTCATTGAATAGAGAAAATGAGCAGTTGAAGGTGGAGAAGAAGGAGGCGGTGCAGAAGTATCAGCAAGCTACTTCTCAAGCTGCCACGTTGAAAAAAGAGAAAGAGAAGCTAACCGAACGAGTGACTTTGGCCAGTCGTTTGGATGCGTCAGATATTCAGGTTACACCAGTTAATGCCCGAGGTAAGTTAGCAAAGCGCATTAAGAATATGCAACAGTTTGTGCTGACGTTTAAGATAGCGAAGAATATTACAGCACCTGTTGGCGAGAAAACAGTATATGTGCGCCTTATGAAGCCGGATGATGATATTTTGATGAAGAATCATTCGAATGTTTTTCCCTTCGAGGGAAAGGAAATAGGCTATTCTATGAAGAAGCTTATTGAATATGAGGGAGAAGAGGTAGCTGTAACCATGTATTGGGATATAGAGGAGTTCCTTTCGGCAGGTACCTATCGGGTGGATATTTTTGTAGATGGTAATTTGATTGGTCGGAATAATTTTACACTGAAGGATTAGTACTATCCTTTTGGCTGTGTAAAATAAATTGTGTTAGCAACGTTGCCCGTGGTTCCAAAAATCATGGGCAATGTTTTTTGTCGCTATCTGCCATATTATTTGAGCCCTTCCACACACTGAAATTTTTGGCCTTTCATGGGCGTTGATTCCCGGAAACTCTTTACCTTTGCGCTGTTCTCGTCCCGATAAAGGGTGAGAGCAGACATATATCGAAAAGGCGTTTACTGAAACGTCTTGTCTTCCCAGGTTCCAAACTTCGCAACTTTGAAAACCAAACAAGGAGACAAGGCAACGGTAGATGCCTGCGTAGTTGTATTCATGCGGCTTCATGCGCTCCGGCGCATGAGGTTCGTTTGTATATCTACCTGCGTGGGCTTCGACGTTGCTTATCCTTTGTTTGGTGGGCAATGCGAAGGCCTGGAATCTGGGATAAGTGACAGACGAATCCCGCGCTTTTTTTGTATATGCTGATGCAAGGAACATTATTCATGTATTAAAATGTAAATCAGTATGAATGCAAAAAAGATGCTTTTCGCAGGTGTATGCCTGTTAGCGGCTTGCTTCACGCAAGCACAAGAGAGCCAGATGCCGAAGGCTTTCAGTTATCAAGCGGTCGTGCGTAATTCGCAAGGAAAGGTGATTGCCAAGCAACCCGTAGGAATCAAGGTGGAGATTGTGCAGGGGTCAACAGAGGGCACTGTGGTCTATGCGGAAACGCAAACACCCGAAAGTAGCCAGACAGGTACAGTGAACTTACTCATTGGTGCCGGAACAACAACACAAGGCGTTTTTGCTGACATTAATTGGGGTGCAGCCATCTACTTCCTGCGTATTAGCATGGATTTGCAAGGGGGCAGCAATTATGAGGTGGTTTCAACTACGCAGATGCTTCCGGTTCCATACGCACTGTATGCGGAGAAAGCTGGGAGTGTGGTGAATAACGGGGAATCTACACCGGAAACTCCCTCTGATGGAACAATTAAATATGGACGGGATTTCTTTATTGCTCCAGGTGGTGCTGTATCTTCGGCATCAAAGTCTCTGTTCGATGCGATGGCCGGTATTCTTAATATGGACTTGGATAAATACATTTATTCGAATGGGCATGTGATCTATTCTGGAATTCGGTGGGGCTTTTCTTTGGTCTATTTAACAGGTACTGATCTTGAATTAACTGCGGATATAGAAGGGGTTCTTTGCAGAGATGATTGTTGTTCTTCCCCTTCTGCTGGAGGACGTCATTATGAGTTTGATTTTGGCAAAATTGATGTATCCAAACTCGACGGAAATAATCAGTATCAGACGAAGTTAGTTGTAAAGGATAAAAATGATGATGTTGTAATAAGTTTTCCTTTCACTGTTCAATATATAATTCATGAAACAACCTTAGAGTTTCCAAGTCCATCGGAAGAATAAGATTAGAACTTATGAAACACCTATACCTTATATATATAGCAACCTTTCTCTCCCTCACTTCGCTCAGGGCACAAACCTTGGAAGGAGGATTTACGATCTTGGGAGAAGAAACGGTGACACCTACGGAGGTGCAAGTGACCGCTGTAGGTGGGCAGCCCTTTGTGGGGACTGCCGAAGTGGACCAATTGGGGTATGGATTGGTAGAAACCATCTCTACCGCCAATGAGCAATCGCAATCCAATGACGATGGGCTACTCACGCTGACGCTTGATCGTACATCACTCTCGCTTTATGAAGGAGACAATGCGCAACTTACAGCCTCCTATTCAATGGAGGTCAGCAATCCTTTACTTCGTTGGAGCAGTTCGGATGAGGCGGTAGCGACCGTAGAAGAGGGGCGTGTATATGCTCAGCGTAGGGGTAATGCTGTCATTACCGTAGTCTCTGCCAACGGAGTCTATGCGGCAGAGTGTACGGTTTCTGTGCGATCTATCCCTGATCCTACCCCAACACCCGATCCCGATCCTACCCCAACGCCCGATCCCGACCCGGTTTATGTGACCAGCGTGGAGTTAGATCAAAGCGAGTTGGCACTTACTTTAGGTGATCGTTATACGTTGAAAGCAACGGTTTACCCGAGCCATGCGGATAACAAGGCGATCACTTGGCGCAGTTCCGACGAGGCAGTGGCCACTGTTGAGGGAGGAACGGTCAAAGCGGTAGGCGCAGGTACAGCTACTATCACTGTACGCACGGAGGATGGCGGCCATACGGCTACCTGCGTGGTGACGGTCACCGATCCTACGGGAACAGAGGCTGTCTCAGGCGAGCAGGTTTATGTAAAGGAAGGCATCCTTTATGTGGAGCTTACCCATGCGCAGCGTTTTCAAGTGATCAGTGCTGCGGGTAAGCTCTTGCATGATGCTAAGGGCATGGCCGGACAGAACCGTCTTCCGATGCAAGCCTTTCCCGCCGGCATCTACTTCGTCCGCTTGGAGAGCCAAGTAGTTGGCGTAGTGAAGCGGTAAAATACGCTCCGAAACAGTCAAAAAAATGTACCACGGTGTAGTCGCGCAAGTACACCGTGGTACATTCAATCGTGTGCACCACGGTACATTCACTCAAGTGTACCGTGGTGTATTTATTTACTGTCAATAAATAAAGTGAGTAATTTGCCAGTTGCGTTTTCTCTTCTAGGTGGTTTTAGTACCTTCGCAACAAATATAACCTAAAGCAAGCTTTTTCTATGGCAGCACTTACGCATATCGCCCTATGGACAACGCAGTTGGAGACGTTGCGGGATTTTTATGTACGTTATTTTAACGGGATGAGTAATGAGAAATATGTGAACCCGAAGAAGGGCTTCGCTTCCTATTTTATCTATTTTGAGAGTGGGCCAGCGCTGGAGATCATGCAGCGAACAGATGTCACCGAACAGCGAGAGAAGGAATATATCGGCTTGGCGCATTTGGCTTTCCATATCCGTTCCAAGCAAGAGGTCAATCAGCAGATAGAGCGATTCCGTCAGGCAGGCTATGTCATTGCCGGTGAACCTCGCACCTCTGGTGATGGCTACTATGAAGGGGTGATTCTTGATCCGGATGGTAACCGGGTGGAGTTAGTGGCTTTTGGGGAACCAGAGATCGCTCCGGCTACCTATCCTCCCTATCCCTTGCTGCTCGATGCGGATCCCGATCAAGCGAAGGTGGATGCCTACTGGAAGGTATCGGATGCGTTTGTGGCCCTGTGGCGGGGAGCTTGTGTAGGAGTCATAGTCGTGAAGCCTATGGCAAGCGGAGAAGCGGAGATCATGAACTTGGCAGTAGCACCGCTCTTTCGGGGGAGAGGCATCGCTCGCCGATTGCTACGCTTTGTCTCCACGCAGTGGGCAACG
Organism: Parabacteroides sp.; assembly: GCA_022775005.1. Classification (GTDB taxonomy): domain Bacteria; phylum Bacteroidota; class Bacteroidia; order Bacteroidales; family Tannerellaceae; genus Parabacteroides. Next base: position 33,369 of record JALFJR010000104.1, on the reverse strand, counting down.
GCAAAGGGGATTCATCGGTTGATCATCCGTACGGGAAGCAGTGCGGTTCCTCCGCTCTTGCTCTATCAGCAGGAGGGCTTTGACCTGATCTCCTTGGAGCGTGACTATTTCACCCGTCACTATGCGGAACCCATTTGGGAAAATGGGGTGCAGTGTCGCCATCAATTGGTGTTGGAGAAACGGCTTTAGTGAACGTCAGGATAGGAAAGCCGTCAATACAGCTATCACATATTTTCCATGGAAAGCCCGATCAACTCCACGCTATATCCCTGGAAATGGCGCTTAATGTGCTGGTATTTTTCCGCCAATACGGCAGGGTTATACTTTCGGATGTTTCGTTTTACCTCTGCGACAGTGGCTCGTTTATCCAGCTTCTCGATCGCGATTAAGTCGATCTCGTTTTCGCCGTGGCTATCCCACCAGTGAGATACCTCCGTCACACGTTCTTTCTCGCCATAAAGTTGCCGGAAATATTTTTCTAAGATCATCCCGCTATATTGTGGATAATCCTGGCGAATCAATTCCTCCAACAGGTCAAACTTTCCTAATTCCACGATAGAACGGTTGCTTTCGATGAATCTGAACCAAAACATCAAGAAACAATCATTGATGTAATATTTTACGCCTTGGCTATTGGGCTTTGACCATATTGGCCTACGTTTCTGGATGAGCGAATACTCCTGTTCAAGGGTATCTAAGTAGCGGCCTGTATTCTTCTGAATGATGCTGTTTATTTCAGAGGGGCTGGTTAGGCCCGAAGCAATCAGTTGGAGGATACTGTAATAGATTTGGAATCTACGGCCAAACTCGCCGACCAATAACTCTGTGCCCTCCTCAATGAAGATGCTGGATGAGCGACAGACATTGCGCAACATATCCTCCCATGTCTTGCACCCATCGTCCATCAATTGAGCAACATACTTGGCCACTCCGCCGGTGATCGCATAGAGCATGAGCAGATCCTCCGGTGTATAGTCAGGATGGTAATCACCTAAGATTTCTTTCAGCACCTTGATAGAGAATGGCTTCAAGTCGATACGTGCGGTCTTTCGCCCAAAGAGCGGCTCTTTCCGATCCTCAAAGATTTTGCGCATCATACTGTAAATACTGCCACAAGCAATCAGATGCACACGAGCATTAGCTTGGTGAGCGTCCCAAACCCGTTGGATGTCACTGATAATCCCATCTCCGATTTCCGCTAAACGCTGAAACTCATCAATGATGAGGGTTACCTGCTGGGATTCACTATAGCGTAGAATCTCCGCAAGTAGAATGGCGAAACGAGTGATTTGTCCATGTATGCGCAATCCTAATACTTCCTCGGTTTGTTTCTGGAATTCCATGCACTGTATGGATTCCGCCTTTTTCCCTATAAAGAAATAGAGATACTTTTTGTCGGCGAAAGCCTGTGTCATCAAGGTTGTCTTACCTGTGCGACGACGCCCTATGAGCACCGTGAATTGGGCTGATTGTTCGGACTGTTGATCCAGCCTCAACAAGGTTGCTATTTCATTCTCTCGATCATAGAATCTCATACTTTACAGATTTGTAAATTACAGCAAGTTTATTTCTGCAAAGGAACAGAGATTTCTTGGCTTATGCAAGGAGGGAACTATAAAAAAGGTGTATCACTGTGACGATGATACACCCTTCGCTTAATATTCCACTATGTTTTTGTCTGCTAAGATACTGCGAAATAAATGTTTCTTCTCTGTGCTACAAATATTGGGCAGTGTTTTTGAGAAAAAGCACTCGTTACAGGAGTACTGTGAGTGTTCCTCTCATCCACTACTGAGACACCTCACTAATATAGATACGTTTCGCTAATTTATGATAGAGGGCAACCTCCTTTCTATTGACCTCAATCAGCGCATAAGGGATTAAGACGCTAAACACATAGAAGATGACACCGGCTATATAACTGATCGCTAAACTAATGATTTCAGTCTGATACTCGGAAATAAAATTTAGAATCGACGAAAACTGGGATAAAAGACATTCTTTGCTTACCGCATGATAGGCAAAGATTACCACAAGACAGATTAAGAATGATATCCAAATGATTATTTCATTCTGAATCCGTTGACATATGATGGATATTGGTTTCTTTAATTGCTTCATATCGAGTATTTATTAGTTTTATGAGCCTGAATGGATACAGCAATTACCGTTCATCAATTACCGCAGTAATATGGATGATTAAAGCGGAGTGATTATCGTTATTCTCTGCGGTGGCTCCTTTCAGAATGGCCACTTTTTCTTCGTCTGTGGGTACACACTTGGAGAATATACGTTTCAGAACGGTACCATCTTCCATCTCATCTTGTTCTAACATGCCATCGGAACAAAGGACAAAATAATCATCTGGACGTATATCGGTGATCAAAGTTATATCCGGTTTTGGCCGATCCGAATGGGGCTGCATGGCTCGTGTGATGATGTTCTTCTGCTTGGAATGTCGAGCCTCCTCTTTGGTAAGTTCACCTATTTTGACCAAGCAGTTGACCAATGAATGGTCTTCCGTCACAAACAAGATACTCGTATCCATTTCACTCTTGCCCGGGCGAATATGGTAAACTCGGCTGTCTCCCATGTGTGCGATGGTGCCTCCCTCTTTGTGCAGTTTAAGCAGGGCTAAGGTTGTTCCCATCTTCTTAGCTGCACTGGTGTCTTGGGTATCCAAGGCATCAAAGGCGGCAGTGAGTGCCTGCTGCAAATCGGATGTTGAAAAGGTGTTAGTTGCCGTGTGATGAACAATGTAATTACTCATTGTCTGGCAAACGGTACTGCTGGCCACCTCCCCAGAGTCATGCCCACCCATGCCATCGCAGAGTATAAACAGTCTCTCCTTATCAGATAGTTGCTCCATAGAAGGATATATACAATCCTCTTGGTGGGGATGGCCTTGCTCATCGGTTCTTTTCCCCACCTCTAAAATGCCATATACTTTCAGTGCGTATTTCATCGTCTAAACTGTTTATAACTCCGTTGCCTCTTCATCTGGAATTTCAAATCTGAGTGCAACATTCGGCAGAATGATTCGATCTCCCGTTTGAAGAATGATATGGTCGCCATATAGCAATGGGGTTTGGTTGATATAGGTGGGATTCACCCGTTCCTTATATAAAGAGGCGATATGAACAAATCCTTTTCCGGGAATACGGGTCACTTCAACGATCAGGTGCTCCCTACTGATTTTTTTCGTTCCCCCCTCGTCAATTTTGATGTCAGCCTTTGTGCCTGAAGCTAAACGCCCCACGATATTTTTTCCACATTTCAATTGGAAAGACAAGCCCTTATCCGCTACAATAATTTTTCCAATACGAAGATCTTCTGAAGCGATTCCTTGTGCATTCCGTGAGACTTCGTTGGGCTGAGGGTAGCATGTATGCGCTTCCGCTTGGGGTAGCACAGCCTTAAACAACACAAAAGGAGATTGTCTTTTGCATATCGGGCAAGTGACGTTTTTAGACGCAATGTCAGCTTGATTCCGAACAGTTAAAACTGCGCTACACCACGGGCATTTTATTTGTAAAATCTCATTCATCGATTCCATATTGTCATTCACCAAAGCTCATGCGTGCCGCTAAACTTCATAGATATGTTCACCGGAGGAATCTGCTGAAAGTGAAGAGTCGATCGTACCACTCACGCCTCCAAGGTCTCCTACCGACAGGCTTTGTCCCTGAATAGCGGCCATCTCTCCTTCTTCTAATTGACTGTTATGGTTCAGGTCTGAGGCCATATAGTCAAACTCCAAATCTCCATTCACATCTAACAGGAAGACATCTTGGCCATCAATGCGCATCCCTCCAATATTCATGTCAGTCGCATAGTCGTGAACGACTCCAAGTACTTCTACTTCAGGTTCTGCTGCAAGAACCTCAACGGAGTTATCCGTAGCTTGTGTATGCGATACAATGGCTGAGCTGGTAGAAGGAGTTTCTATTTGATTCCAACGAAAATGACTTTCATATTCTGCGATCTCTGTTGCGGACATGGCTTTCCATTCGGTCGCATAATAGGTACCGTAAATATTACCATGCCATTCAAACGCACCACCAGGGCCTACCTCTGCACGTGCGGTGGCAAAAGCCTCACTGAAAGACATCTCATCTTTTACACCAGTAGCTACTCGAATCTGCTCGTCTGCCCAGGCTGTTGTTGCCTGCGTAGCGTTGGCTGTATCCACAGATGAAGCATCCACAGGCGTATCATTGGCAGCGTCAACAGGCGTGTTGTCGTTTTCTTCTGCTACTTGATTGATTGGTAAACTCTCCTTGATCTTTCCCAGCAGCAGTGGAATATATCCACCGGCAGCAGCTCCTGTAGCAGCTGCAAGCACGGTATGCATAGTTTCCTTTGAGATTCCCTGTTCGTTAGGAATTGCTTCAGCACGTAATGTACCAGTATAGTTCGTTGTATCCATAATTGATTATCTTTTAATGACTTGTTCTAAGTATGATCACAAATGTAGTTAGGCGGAGGTTGAGCACCAATTCCAATCGCCGATCTTGTATGAAATAGGTCGTTTATTACAGGAAATGATTTAGCCGTTTGCAAGAGATTCCTCAAACACTCATTGAACATAAACAGCCCTAACAGGGAAGGCCTCATACCTAAAATAACCGAATCCAATTTTTTTGCTTTGTGGCTTTTCTGGTCCACTCGTTGATGAGGTCTTTTTACTGGTTTGAGCTGCCACCGATAGCCTGGGTAATGCTTTTAAAGTCACCCCAGATGATACTTGATTCTGATTTTTTGTTGCTTCTTTATTCTCAGCTGACAGCTTGGGACTACTCCAAACTTCTAATAATTGAACTGAAAATCCAGCCGCAAGTTCGCCCACATAATACAGTAACTTTTCGGGTGAAGCATTAGTTACCAATTTACTATATCTTTTTTCATTGTTATCATAAACAGCCCTCCGAATGGGTGTGTAAGGTAAAAATATCGCATTCCCATTGGGGCCTGTGATTTTATATCCTTTATATCCTTTATATTGAGTATATTCCCATTCGCACTTATAGAGCAATTCCTCCATTTCCTGAACGCTTGGTAATTGCCAAGGTTTACCCCAATTAGCCGTGGCCATATCGTAGCGTGGATCACCGCAAATATTTTTGGGTGGATTCATGGAGGGATACTTGGATTCATCGGCGACTGTTTCCTGTCCTGATGGGTCTCCCCAGCCAAAGATTTGGCCGGGTTGTTCAGGAGCAGACGCTCCTATATTCCAACCTGCCCATTTCACTGAGAGTCCTAAATCCACAATTTGATCTTGGCAAATGCCATACTCATCTCGACTGACTTGTTGCTTTATTGTCTTTTTAGGAGGCTCAGCCCTTTGAGGATTTTCTTGTTTAGGCACAGCAGTTTGTGTTTGTTCCGTTTGTTGTTTTGAAGGTCTAACGATCCTTCCTTGCGCAAATGAAGCGTAGGGCATGCTCAATGCCATCGAGCATATCAAACAAATAATGATTGATTTATTCATAACTTGCAATTTCTAGGTAGTATTTACGTTTCCATTCTAACATTCTTTTACAATTATATTCTTCACATATTGGATTTGTTAGCTTCTCCGCATTGAGTAAACAAATCGTAGAACCACCAAAGGATTCATCAAAAATATAACCATCATAATTTTTCTCCTTTAATAGCTGTTTAAAAATACTCCCATTCTCATAATCAGTCAATCTTTGGCCTAACAAACTAAAAGGATTACCAGGGCAAACAAATGGTTTATGAAGGTCGAGATAGGCCTTGTGGTAATCCTCATCATTTGGAACATTGCTGTCTATTACACGAAAGAAAAGAGTTTCTAAACAGGAAAGAGAGGTTGTGTCATCCCCCATACCTGATACGGTCATGTTTTGATTAAAAATATCTATATCAGCACACCAAAGCAAATTCATCATCGCCAACGTCGCACCACCTCGCAAATCTAACAGATTCGCCTCTTCTTTTGTAGTTGTTGAGGTAAGCCAAATTTTCGATCCCTCAAATCTATTCATAGCCTTTTCTGCAGTAAGCATTGCCGCATTTTTATTTTCAAAAAAGAAGAACAAGCCAGCGTTATTTTTATATTTGGTTTCCCCCTTATTGTCTTTAGAGTACTCAACACTATGGAAATCATTACTCCAAGCGGGTGGAGGACACTTTAAGTCATAACGGAACAACTCTGTTTTAGGGAGTTTATAAAGCTTATCCATAATTAATTATCTATTATGTCTTGATTTGAACACTATCTAAAATGTAGTCGGTCAATGTCTGAGCACCAACAACAATCGCTGATCTTGTATGAAATAGGTCGTTTATTACAGGAAATGATTTAGCCATTTTAAGATCTCCCGAGAAACGCTCATTGAGCATAAACAGCTCTGACCGGGAATGCAAAACATCTACGGTTACTATTCAGCGTTGTAGAGATTGAATCATTTTGAATTTCAAAGGTTAGGTTATAAGCATTGTCAGTTTGAACAGCATCATTGAATAATATATCGCCGGAATAATAACAGGTATAAAAGTCCAAAAAGTATGTTTTCAAATCGCTCCATTCTAATGTTTTAAAATTAAGATTACTAAATCGCACCTTTGAAATAGGCATAAATATTGTATTGCCATTTGTCCCTGTCACTTTAGCGCCCTTACTTCCTTTGTATTGGAAAGGTATCCATGTGCATTTATCCATCAGCTCTTTAAGTTCCTTTTTATTAGGTAATCGCCATGGTTTACCCCAATTAACAGTCGCCATATCGTAGCGTGAATCTCCACAAATACTCTTTGGTGGATCCAAGGTAGGATACTTAGATAGATCTGCAACTGTTTCCTGTCCTGATGGATCTCCCCAACCAAAGATTTGGCCGGGTTGTTCAGGGGCAGATGCACCTATATTCCAACCAGCCCATTTCACAGAGAGTCCTAAATCAACAATTTGATCTTGGCAAATGCCATATTCATCCCAATGAAACTTTTGAGCCAGTAATTCTTTAGACCCACTAATCTTTTGGGAACTATCTTGTTTAGGCACAGCAGTTTGTGTTTGTTCCGTTTGTCGTTTTGAAGGTCTAACGATCCTTCCTTGCGCAAATGAAGCGTAGGGCATGCTCAATGCCATCGAGCATATCAAACAAATAATAATTGATTTATTCATCGCTAAATGATCTAAACATACAAGGATTTATAGTCTATTCCCATTCTTATCATACCAATAGCCTTGATTAGGCTGTCCATTTTTGAAAGTGCCTTCAAAATACTCACCGGAGCTTTTGATAGTATAGCGACCTTTTTGATACTCGTTATTTTGGAAAGTGCCCACAAAAGTGTCTCCACACTGTAACGTATAGGTAGCTTCCCCTTCCATAACTCCATGTACCCATTGCCCATCATATTTTTGCGCATCTCTTTTTCTCTTCGTCGCAGTTTGTGTATCCATATATTCTTCATTCCAAATGGCTATTCCATGACCATGAGGATAGCCATTTGGATCAACTTTTCCAGCATATACACATTCACCAAAGGCTGACTGGTAGTTCATTAGCTTTCTCGTCGGTGGTGCAGCTTTCTTATTCGTTTCTGTCACTGTATCCTGTGTGATCTCTTTTGTAGGTACAGGATTACTTACAGCCTTGCTTGTTTCTTTGCGCCAGGAATAAATTGCGAACATAACAATCACCACAGGAATAGTCCCAATTAGCATTAGCCATTTGATTAGATTTGGCTTAGCTCTTTCTTCCGTTTTTGAGACAGTTGGTGTCTGCTCGATAGGCTTAATAGGTTCCGATGTTGATGGAGGGACTGAGACAACCGGGGGAGCAGCTATGTCTGTCGCTTCATCTGTTGGCTTTAGTGCAGCCAAGAAATAGGATACATCGCTATACCGGTGCTTACGAGCGGAAGACATGGCTATGGAAATCGCCGATATAAGATTGGCAGGGAATCCGGTAGGAAACGATATTTCTTCCTCAATCAATTGCGTCGCATGAGGAGGAGTTACCCCTGACACCAAATAATAGAGCGTAGCGGCTAAAGAGTAGATATCTGTCTGTGGAGAGAACTCTTTCACGCCTCCATCATTATACTGCTCTAACGGTGCGAAACCATGACTGATTCCCACGGGGGTTGTGGAGGTTTGATTCCCTTCCGAATCATATTGTTTGGATAACCCAAAATCAATGAGAATGGGGGAATTATCCACTTGCCTGATCATGATGTTAGCGGGCTTAACATCCAAGTGATTCATTTTCTGTTGATGAATATACGTCAATGCCTCTCCCACTTTTGTGATATAGTTGAGGGCTGCCTCCTCTGACAAGGGACCTTCACGCTTGATCTTATCAGAAAGTGACTCGCCCTCTATGTAATCCATCACATAATACGCTGTGTTGTTCTCCTCAAAGGCGGCATGAATCTTGATAATTCCGGGATGATCGAACTTGGCGATATTACGTGCCTCTTTCAAGAATTTAGCCTTTAACCGTGAGACGAAATCCGAAGAGCCACTTGTCCCGATCGAGAGATGGCTGGTGTCGTGATCTCGTTCACAATAATCCTTTGGGAAAAACTCCTTGATAGCGACCAACCTGTCAAGCGACAAATCTGTCGCTAAATAGGTGATACCGAACCCTCCTTGTCCCAGTATCTTTTCGATTCTATAGGTTTCATGGCGCAGCAATGCGCCTTTATTTAATCCTTGTGTTTGCATCTTATTCCTCTATAAATTTACACTTGCAAAATGGACATGTCATCGAATACTGTCGTTTCATAAGCCGATAGGAGTAATTGCCCAAAAACTTCCTGCATTGAGGATTAGGGCAAACATACTGATCTTGGAATTCTTCCGTGATGCGCTCACGCTCTTCGATAGAGGTATCATTTTTTGTTTTCATAAATGTGTACCACATGATGAACAGTCCGATAAGCGTGAGTGTCACACAAATGCCTTTGACCTCATTGCCCCATCCACAAACAAAAGCTATGGAAGAGATGGCTCCTCCTCCCATTGTGAAGAACATAGGAATACGTGCTTGTACAGCCTGTTGCTTTGCTTGCCTTTGCAGGCTTATTCCTTTATCATGATAGACATTCCAGACCTTTTCGAGCGGTGCGATATTGAATGTTTGTTTTTCCTTGGCTCCTCCTGAAGCAAGGATAATCTTCTCAGTTATTGAAAAAATCATGGACACCTGAACCGGAAATCGATCTTTTCCCAGTTCAAGGGTATCATTGCCTGAGACTCTTTTAGTAAGAATCTCTATGCCATTGACATAAGAGACATTTTGCGGTTTGAGGTTAGTAACGGATATGGCTCCCTCCTGACTTATTTCCAGCGTTATATGCGCAGCCTGTTGTTCCGGCACGCATCGGCTTACTGATGAAGGAACACTTCCCTCCGTACCTATCAATGCGCTTTTGGGCTGTCCATTAATCATCACATAGACCTGTAAGCGACTTTTGGTAGGATCCTTACCCACCCATATTTTCTTCCCTTTCAGCAATTGGGGAATAGCTCCTTGGTTATTCATTGAATGGAATGATATTACTGAGTCCGCTAATATATAAGCTCCGAAGTTTCTTCAGGGCTTCTTTGGAAACACTGATTACATACTCAAAATGCTCGCCATCACTCAATGTCAGTCGTTGTCTAAGTATGGCGATCTGATACACATAATTCAGATTGATGATATGGCGTTTGCCTACTCTCGCAAAAATACTGGCTGCCTCCTTCAGGCTTTGAGTCAATGCGCTCTGCATTTGAGAGAGGTTCATACAAACCGTTCCTTTTACTTTATTACTCAGGATGATATGTGTATAATTCCCATCTGCTTCAAAGTAAACGATCTTAGAGATGTCCACCCTGAGAAACTCATCACGGGAATTGAGGTATATGTATTTCTTATGCATGATTGATTGTATTATTGGTAATGAATCGTCATTGTTCTGCGGGCAGAAACCACCCTAAAAACGGCTTCTCAACTCGTAAGCTTACGGCTGTTGAAGCCGCAAGCTTGTCACTATAGGTAGCCGTAAGCTTGTGGCTTACTAACTCGCAAGCTTGCGAGTTGGAAAAGGCATTTCTAAAGAATGGATTAACCCTTTTCACACACCAAAAGGTTATCTTTTCCTGCGCCCTAACAGCCTGAGCAGCTCTGGAATAGCTTCCCATGGGCAAGTGACTAAATAGGCATGAGACCTCCAGGATAGGTAACAGCTTCTGTGACATATCTGATGGGCAAAATCTCCTATGCTCGGTTGCGCCTCGGCTTGCACGACTGTGCCTCCATGTGCCAGCAGAAAGTCAAGTAGGGCAGCGACACTCGCTGCATCTCTGACGACGATCTGCAGTTGTACCACCAATTGATCAGGATAGCTACCCTGGGATAGCCAACGCCTCATTTTGCAATGCTCCTCGAACTGTTGTCGCTCTTTCTTGATCTTTGGATCGTCGAGCATCTGTTTCACATGATGCACGGCGGCATGGCCGTTGCCCGGTTTCTCCAAACAGGCCAAGGTGACCAAGGAGTCGAGAAAAGATTCTTTTTTGGCTTTTAACGCATTCACCTCTCCGCAGACATACATGGGATGCAACACCCGCTCAACGATCTCGGAATAGCTGGTGCAGGTGTTGAGTATCGCACCATACTGTTGCGCTTTTTCTACGTCTTGAAGGTGCCATGCCAATTCTAATAGCTCTTCCGATAACTCCGGATGCAGGCTGCGTTGTTTATCAAGATACTCTACTTTACCGGCCATAATCTATACCTTATTATATATATTACTCAAATGGATAGGCTTGCCTTTGCAATCTTTGCTTTGTTTTGTGACTTTTTGCGAATATTCGGCTTGCGGGCATGGGGGATTGTAGCTTTGCAGTGTCATCCGGAAGACAAACAAACAGTATTAACAATTAAAACAATAATTTTTATGGCACAACCATTTTATGCACGCAAAACAGTGTTGAAGATTGGCCCACGCATGGGCGAAACCGTCTATTCGGCACAGGCCTACTATTACGGGACACTCTCGACCAAGCAGGTGGCCCAGCAGATCGCACAAGAGTCTGCCTTGACACAAGCGGATGTGATCGGAGTGATCGAGCGGCTGGCCTACTACTGCCAAACGCACATGAACTTGGGCTACAAGGTGCGGTTGGACGGTATGGGAGTCTTCTTCAATGAGTTTATTACCACCAAGACGGTCAATAGCCCGGAGGAGGTAACGACCAAGTTGATCAAGTGCGTACGCCCGGCGTTCAGCCCGGAGTACACCATCCTCAACAGTACCTTCCGCTACGCATTGTTGCCGGAACGGGTGGAGCTGACAAAGGTGGATTTCAACAGTTCGGCAACTACCAACTCGGAACCGACGACAGAGCCCACCGAGCCAGAGCCGACAGAACCGGAGAACCCTGATGTAGTTTAATCGTATGCAATTTATCGTATTCATTTATCTAAAAACGACACGTATGAACAAGAACTGGAAGAGCATTGTGCTCTACATTATTCGAGTGATTGAATTGGTACTGACCGGTGCCGCCGGAGGTGCGGTTTCTAATCTGTTGTGATCATGCGGAAGATCACGTTGATCATTGTGCATTGCTCGGCCAATCGGTCGGGCAGTGCCCTCCGAATGGTGGATATGGATCGTTATCACCGTTCGTTGGGTTGGAAAGGCTGTGGCTACCATTATGTGATTCCGACCGATGGCACGATTGAGCCGGGTCGGCCGGAGGAGATAGTAGGAGCGCACTGCCGAGGACACAATGCGCACTCTATTGGGGTCTGTTACATCGGTGGTTTGACTGCAGACGGGAAGAGACCGCAAGATACACGCACGGAGGCGCAAAAAATGGCTTTGAGGCGACTGTTGACAGATCTGCACATTCGCTACCCGACTGCGTTGATTGTAGGACATTCGGATCTGGATCCGCAGAAGCCCCATTGCCCTGGATTTAATGTCATCAAGACGTATCATTTTGATTGATCAGGTTTAGGATCGACCTCCTCTAAGTGTGCGGCATCAATCTCCATAGTCGCATAACCGAGGAGGTCGATTCGCATACAGAATCGGGGACTTTTCCCCGGCTCACGAATCAGACAACCCTCCAGTCCTTTCAGGCTTCCGCTCTTTATGCGTACCCTGCTACCCACATGCAGTTGAGAGGTATCCATCGTAATCGGGGTTTCCGCATCGCCTACCATCCGACGGAATGCCTCCATCTGATCTTCCGGGACGACTGCAAACGGAGCGACAGTCTGCTCCTTGCCCTTCCTCGCCCGATCTTTCAGGAAATGGAGGATATAGGGGCATTCCGCTTTAATGGCATAACGGATCTTTTCCGTGGTGCGAATAAACAGGAAACCGGGGCAGATGACACGATCTATCCATTTGCGTTTACTGATGCTGGGCCATTCGTGCAGTTCACGCTGTGAAGGAACATAGGTTTCAACCAAACTTGATTTGCGTTTCGCCCAATCTGCTAACTTCTGTTCATGCGCCTTTTCGGTGTTGGGAGTTACTATGGCTATATACCAATTAAGCGAATTATTTTCCATGGAGTCAGCGATTCTTTTCAATTAAACAAATGCCTACGGCATCGGCAAGTTTTAGCAACCTGTCGCTGTATTAAGGTTATGGAGGATGTGCCTCCCATACCCCTTTCGGGAAGACAATGTGTCCAATTCATGTTGATGTAAATGCCTCACTCTTAGTAAGAGTGCATCATTCACTGCAAATATATAAACTTCTTTTCAAATATTAGAGATTATTCTTCTAGGGAGCACTCTTGAAAATTAATTTTAATATTATTTAATCCCATAAAGAGAATATCTCCAGAATCTATACGATCTATCAGGATGGAGTTGAGGTAGATCTGTGTAGTTTGCTCGGAGTCATGTCCCATGGCCTCGCTAATTACGGCAATCGGGATGTCTTGCGATCGGGCAATGCTGGCCCACGGTGGCCTGAAGGAAAAAGTTGAATACATTTTTACAAGTTGTGTCCATTTGAAACGAAATTTGAATTGTTTGGGGTTGTAAACTGTTAAAAATATGTTGCTTAACATAGAGCGATATGTTTCTTAACATACGAATTTGGGATTCGCCCGTATGAACGTTCTCTGTAATTTTGTGCATTCCGTAGGAGTAACGAACCACGGATCATAACGAACAAAATATATAATCGCAATGAGAACAAAAGAGTACATCGAGCGCGAAGAGAAGTTCGGCGCTCACAATTATCATCCCCTGCCTGTCGTGTTGAATCGAGGCGAGGGCGTATTTGTATGGGATGTAGAAGACAAACGTTATTTTGATTTCTTGTCGGGCTATTCTGCCTTGAACCAGGGTCATCGCCATCCCAAGATCGTGGAGGCGTTGAAGCAACAGGCTGACAACTTGACGCTGACCTCACGGGCTTTCCATTCGGATTTGCTGGGGGAATACATGGAATATACCTGCCGTTACTTTGGCTATGACAAGCTGCTGCCGATGAATACTGGCGCGGAGGGTGTGGAGACCGCTCTCAAACTGTGTCGGCGTTGGGGGTATGTACGCAAGGGCGTAGCTCCGGAACAAGCCAAGATCGTGGTGTGCGCGGATAACTTCCATGGGCGTACCATCACGGTGATCTCGATGAGCACCGATCCCAGCTCTTACGGCAACTTCGGGCCGTTTACGCCTGGCTTCGTGAAGATTCCTTACAACCAAGCGGATGCGCTGCGGGAGGCTTTGGCTGATCCGACGGTGGTCGGCTTCCTGTTGGAGCCGATTCAAGGTGAGGCGGGAGTTGTTGTGCCCGATGAGGGTTATCTGAAGGAGTGCTATGCGCTCTGCAAGCAGCATCATGTCTTGTTCATCGCCGATGAGATTCAGACGGGTATCGCACGTACCGGCCGGATGTTGGCATGTGACTATGAGGAGGTGCGCCCGGATATCCTGATCTTAGGCAAGGCGATCTCAGGAGGTGTGTTACCCGTCTCTGCGGTGTTGGCCGATGATGAGGTTATGCTGACGATCCTGCCGGGCGAGCATGGCTCTACATACGGTGGTAATCCGTTGGCTGCGAAGGTGTCAATCGCTGCCTTGGAGGTGGTCAAGGAGGAACGGTTGTGGGAGAATGCCTATCGGATGGGGCAACTCTTCCGGGAGGAGATCGCACGGATCGACAACCCGATGATCAAGTTAGTGCGTGGCAAAGGCCTGCTGAACGCAGTGGTGACGGAGCCGACGAACGGCAAGAATGCTTGGGACATCTGCTTGGCCTTGATGCGCAAGGGCCTGTTGGCGAAACCAACCCATGATCACATCATTCGTTTCACGCCCCCCTTGGTGATCACGGAGGAGCAGATGCGTGAGGCGATTGCTATTATCCGTCAAACATTGGAGGAGGTATGAAAGTCAATGTCATTGGCGTTCCACTCAATTTAGGTTGCGACCGATTGGGTGTGGAGCGTGCTCCGAACCACTTGCGGGAACGGGGGTTGATGCAGCTGATTCGTAAGAATGGCCATCGGGCATTTGATCTGGGCAACCTCTATGTCCCTCCCGTCTCGGAGGCGGATAAGTTCGCCCGGGGAAAGAGTATGAAATATTTGGATGCTATCGTGGAGGTAAACAACAACTTGGCGGAGTTGGTGTATGACACCTTGCGTGGGGGAGCCTTCCCGTTAGTCATCGGTGGCGACCATTCCTTGGGATTAGGCAGTGCCTCCGGTGTGGGCAAATGCTTCGACGATTTTGGCATTATCTGGTTGGATGCGCATGGCGACATCAATACCGATGCGACCTCACCCAGCGGTAATGTGCATGGTATGCCGCTCAGTGCGCTCATGGGCATGGGCAGCGAGGAGCTGGTCAATGTCTATGCGCCCGGCAACAAGGTGAATCCCCAGAATGTCTTCTTGGTGGGTACACGCAGTCTGGACGAGGGCGAGAAGGCGTTGATCGAACGGGAGCACTTGAGTGTCTATACGATGGAGCTGATTCATCTGAAAGGAATTGGGTTTGTGGCGGAAGACATCAAGCGGAAGCTCCGTGAGCGAAAGATTCGCAATGTGCATTTCAGTATTGACGTGGATAGTATTGATCCCCGCTTTGCGCCAGGTACCGGTACACGGGTCGCTGAGGGATTGATGCCGGATGAGTTCAATGATTTCGTGGATCATATCCTCTCTACGAACCTGGTCAAGTCTTTGGATTTGGTGGAGTTGAACCCGGAGTTGGACATGGGCGAGCAGACCACGAGGCTCTGCTTGGAGATCATTGACCGCATCACGGCAAGGATCTAAGCGATCAAACGAAAGGAAAGAGGCAAAGGCTCTGAGCAATTCAGGGCCTTTGTTGTCAACTATTATAGGTGCTCATTTGTTGAAAAAGCGTACATTTGTTGCGTCAATCCAGCAGGTGAAGACAGATTTATGACCTAAAAACAACTGAACTTATGAGACTGTTTGTATTTTTGATGATTTTCTTGGGATGCGGCGAATGGCTGTCTGCCCAGAGTGACACACTGGTTGGTGTATTGAAAGATGTGAGCCAGAAAGCGATCAAACGCTATCCGGTGACCTTGGGCCGTGTGAATCCCGTGACGGTGAAGACGAACGGGAAGGGTATGTTTATGTTCCCCGGAGCGAACTTGCAGGATACGCTGTTTGTGAAGATTAAGAAGACAAAGAACCAATTGGAGGTGCCACTCAATGGCTATAACTACATCACGATCACCTTGGAGAATAGTACCTTCAATGCCGATCGCAGTAAGGATCCGAGTGAGGAGATACAGCGGATGATTATGGCGGAGCGTAACCGACTGATCAGCTCATCGGTGATGACCCGTGAGGACATCCGTCGATTGGGGTGCCGGGACATGGACTCCGTATTGAAACGCATGAGTGGCGTGACCTACATGGATGGCAAGATCCGTATCCGTGCCAGTGCGTCGTTGACCAGTCCGACGGATCCATTGGTGGTAGTGGATGGCATACCGATGGATTTGTCGATCTTAAATACGATAGCCATCGAGGATGTGCAAGAGGTGAGTGTCTTGAAGGATGCGGGTCAGTATGGGGCACGGGGTGCTAACGGGGCCATCGTCATCAAGACGAAGTAACATATACGTATATATATATATTAGCTGATACATGAGACGAAAGGGGATAAAATGGATAGTGGGATTAGGGCTGTTGCCGATCGCAGCGGTAATGCTGTTGTCTATACTCCTATATATCCCTTTCGTACAAGATTTCGCTGTGCGGCAGGCGACCGCCTATGTGAGCGAGGCGACGGGTATGCGTATCTCCATCGGGCAGATTCGTCTCTCGTTCCCGCTCGACTTGAAGATCCGGGATGTACAGGCGATCTATCAAACGGACACGCTGTTGCGCTTGGATCGCCTCGCTTTGCGCATCCAGGCAAAGCCGCTCTTCCATAAACAGGTGTTGATCGAGGCGATTGACCTGCGCAATGCCCAGTTAGATACGAAAGATTTCTTGGAGGGCATGGCCATCAAGGGGGCGATAGGGCAGTTCTATCTGAAGGCCGACCGGGTGGACTTGGCGAAAGAGCGAGCCACCTTCAATACCATCAACCTATCGGATGCGGCGATCACCCTGCTGTTGAATGACTCGACGGAGGAGGCCGATACAACCGCTACCGAACTCCCTTGGCGAATCGATTTACAACGTATTCAGTTAGATCGGGTGTCATTGGCTTTGCAGTTGGCTCCTGATTCACTTCGGTTGGCTACCTTCTTGAAGCAGGCCTCCCTGCAGGATGGCGTGGTCGATTTGGGGCAGGAGCGTTATGCGGTTGGCCAGGTGCAGATCACGGAATCGACACTGCATTACGATGATGATCTTGCGGAGCCTACGGATGGCTTGGATTTGAGCCATCTGCTGTTAGGGGATGTGCGGATTCAGTGCGCTGATTTGCTGTATCAGGGGCGGTGGATGAAGGCGCATTTAGCGGAGTGCTCCTTCAAGGAGAAGTCTGGCTTGATGGTCAATGCGTTGACGGGCGACTTGGAAAGTGATTCCACCGTGATTCGTTTGCCTCAACTCCTGTTGCAGACACCTCACTCTGAGGCCAAGTTGACGGCTTTGATTCCTTGGAATAGTTTGGAGGAGAGGCCGAAGGAGGAGATGCGTGTCACGTGGGAGAGTCGGTTAGGCAAGGGCGACCTGCTGTTTGCCATGGGTGAACTACCCGACGACTTTGTGCGTGCCTATCCGAGCCAGCCTTTGACACTCAGTGTGGAGGCGGAGGGTAATCTGGCAGCCATGCGGCTCACGAAGGGAGAGATGCGACTGCCGGGAGCCTTTCAGATGTCCCTGTCTGGAGAGATGGAGGCGGTGACAGATAGCGTGAAACGAACGGGCGAGCTGCGGTTGGAGGCAGAGACCGATTCGTTGAACTTCCTGCTGACGATGTTGCCCGAGGAGGAGCGCCTCTATTACAACCTGCCGAAAGGAATGCGTCTGCAAGGCGAGGCATTCATCGCCAACCAAGCTTATCAGGCGGCGTTGCATTTCCGGGAGGATAAAGGAAAGATTGATTTGACAGCGCATTACGATCCGACGCAAGCTGCCTACCAAGCCGCTTTGCAGGTGGATAGCTTGGAACCAGTGCACTTCATGCCCTTGGATTCCCTGTATAGCTTAACTGCCTCCGTGAAAATGGAGGGTAAGGGCACTGATCCTTTCTCGGGGAAGACGTGGGCGAAGATCGAGGGGGCGGTGAATGACATTCGGTATGGCTTGACCTCGGTCTCAGATGTGCGTCTGAATGGTGCGTTGGAAAATCAGCTGTTGAAGGTCGATCTGATCAGTGGCTATCCCTTGGCCAAGTTCGATCTCTCGTTGAATGGGGAGCTGAAACCGAAAGCGGTGAAAGCCATGCTGATCGCCGACGTGGCAAACCTCGACCTGTATGAGATGCACCTCTTGAGCAATCCCTTGGCGACCTCCTTCCAGCTGTTCGCAGAAGCGGAGAGCGATCTTGACGACCGCAACCTGCTGGATGTGACGTTAGGCAACTGGGAGGTGGTGACACCTCGTAAGACGTTTCATCCCAAGACCTTGACGCTGCACACACGGACGGATAGCGACACCACACGGGTCTCTTTCCATGCGGGCGATTTAGGCATCGTGCTGACCGGCAATGCGTGTGTGCATGAGATGACGGATAAACTGCAACGGGTGTCTGACGAGTTGACCCGGCAGGTACTGCGTGATTCAACGGTGAACCTGCAGCAGCTGCGTCCCCTATTGCCGAAGATGCTGTTGGAGGTTAATGCCGGCCAAGACAACCCGATCAACAACTATCTGCTCAATTATTACATGGATTTCAAAGGGCTCTCGCTGACCGCCTCTACTTCGCCAGAGAGTGGTATCCAGCTTTCGGCGGAGCTCCTGGAGCTTGTACAAGACACCTTGATGCTCGATACGATCCGGGCGGGTATCTGGCAAGATACGCTTGGCTTGCTGTATCAAGCGGAGGTGATCAAAAAGAAATATCGGCAACAGGCCCCATTCAGCGCTGGCATAGACGGCCGGTTGCGTCATGGCTATGCGGATGCCAACCTGCTCTATAAGAATGGAGCAGGGGAGGTGGGCGTGAATCTGGGAGTACGAGCCGAGAAGCAGGAGGAGGGCGGTATGCGCTTTAGCCTCTATCCGGATCAGCCGGTCATCGCTTTCACGACTTTCCAGTTGGATCCGGACAACCATATCACGGTGCGCAGCCTGAAAGACATTGAGGCTAACCTGCGGCTGAGAGGAGCGAACAATGCGGCGCTGTGGATTCATTCGCAGCCTGCCGAGGAGGAGGGGACAGAAGCGGTGCACGTTGAGCTGAACCAGATCAATTTGCAGGTGATTACCGAGGCATTCACCTACCTGCCTTCGCTGCAAGGTATGTTGAATGCGGACTTCCAATATGCACCGACCGATTCTACCTTCTTGGTGGTGGCCGATGTGAATATAGACAGCCTCCGCTATGAGCAAAGACCGGTGGGGGATCTGCTCTTCAACGGCGTCTATCTGCCTTTAGAGGCGGGCAATCACCAAGTGGATATGCACCTCTTCCGTAATCAAGAGGAGATCTCGACGATGACGGCTTTCTATCAGGCGGAAACCGACCAATTCCAAGGAAACATCGACTTCCTCCATTTCCCGCTCAATATGGCCGATGCCTTTATCCCCGACGATATGGCACGGATGAGTGGCGATGTGGACGGCACCTTGGCCATTACGGGAACCAGTGAGCAGCCGTGGGTAGATGGTACCTTGCTGCTCGATAGTGCCTCGGTCTATATCGGTGCGGCGGGCTCTTCGTTCCGCTTCGATGATCGGCAGATACAGATCCAGCGCAACCGCCTGTTGTTAGATAAGTTTGCGATTTATGCCTATAATCAGAATCCCTTCCTGATCAATGGCTATGTCGATTTCAATGATCCGGTCCAGATGATGGCCGACCTGAAATTGACAGCGAATAACCTGCAGCTCTTCAACAGCAAGAAGAGCGAGGAGAGCTTGGTCTATGGCAAGCTGTTCGCCAACCTCAATGCTTCGGCGAAGGGGCCGGTAGATGCTTTGGTGATGCGGGGCGATCTGCAACTCTTAGGAGGAACGAATATGACCTACGTCTGGAAGGATTCTCCTTTGGAGGCCCAAGACCGTATGGCTGATTTGGTCACCTTCATCTCCTTTGCTGACACGTTGCGCCGACGCATGCCTCGTAAGCCTCCCTTGCCGATGGGCGGTATGGACATGTTGATGACCATCCGGATTGATCCGGCGGTGCAGGCCAACGTCGATCTATATGGCGACGAGAGCAGTCACATCCGCTTGGAGGGGGGAGGCGATCTCTCCTTCCAATACACACCACAGGGAGACATGCGCTTGAACGGTCGCTACACCTTAAGCGGTGGAACCTTGAAATATGCCATCCCTGTGATTCCCTTGAAGGAGTTTACCATCAAGGAGGGTAGCTATGTGCAATGGATAGGCGACCCGATGAATCCCCGTCTGAGCTTGGCGGCTACGGAGCAGCTACGTGCCTCGGTGACACCTACGGGGCAATCCTCCCCTCGGCAGGTGAAGTTTGATGTGGGGGTGGCGCTCTCGCAGACCTTGGAAAACTTGGGCTTGGAGTTTACCTTGGAAGCGCCGGAGGATATGGCGATGCAGGAGGAATTGACCGCCAAAGGACCGGAGGAGCGGGCTAAGTTAGCGGTGAGTATGTTGGTGACCGGCCTCTATTTAGGCGGCACGACTGGTACAGGCAAGGTGAATGTCAATATGGGCGATGCCTTGAGCAGCTTCTTGCAGAGTGAGATCAACAACATTGCGGGGAGTGCCTTGAAGACGGTGGACATTAGTTTCGGCATGGACTCGTATGAGGATGGAACAGAGGGAGGTGGATCTCGTACGGACTACTCATTCCGCTTCGCCAAGCGATTCTACAACGACCGCATTCGGGTGGTGCTGGGTGGACGTATCTCTACGGGGGAGAATATCAACAATGGGCAGGCACAGCCCTTTATCGACAATGTGTCGGTAGAGTATCGATTGGATAGCAGTGGCTCGCGCTATGTCAAGCTGTTCCATGATAAGAACTACGAGAGCCTGTTAGAGGGAGAGATCATCGAGACGGGTGGCGGTATCGTGCTGCGTAAGAAGATGATGAAGCTGCGTGAGCTGTTCAATTTCAAGAAACAGAGACAGACGCCTGTGGAGGAAGAGCAGGAGGCCCAGCCCGCTGCGGAAAAACGAATAGAAGAATAAAGCGTTATGAATCATAAGACGAACTATATTAGCTACCTGTTGCTCTGTCTGCTCTGCTGGAGCTGCTCGACGACGAAGAATCTGCCGGAGGGTGCGGTGCTTTACACCGGTATCTCGAAGATAGAGATTCAGAACGAGGATGTGAGCGAGGCGGGACGATCGACCGTGGAGGAGCTGGAGGCGGCCTTGGATTATCCGCCTAATAATGCCCTTTTGGGGAGTTCCTCTGTGAGAGTACCCTTCCCTTTTGGCCTCTGGGTCTATAATGCTTTCGTGAACAAGGAGGGCAAACTGAGCCGATGGATCTTCAATAAGTTGGCGGCGAAGCCGGTGTTGATCAGCACGGTGAATCCCGACGTGCGCATCAAGGTGGTGCGTAATTTGCTGAACGAGTATGGTTATTTCAATGGGGCTACCGCTTATGAGTTGGTGCTCGACAAGAAAGATCCTCGCAAGGCCAAGATTGCCTATCAGATCACGATGAATCCCCCCTATACGATTGATAGCATCTATTATGTGCCGATGCGCAACCGGGTAGATTCACTCTTGCCTCGTGTATCTGGCGAGCGATTGATTCGCAAGGGAGATAACTTCAACGTGGTAAAGTTGCAGGAGGAGCGGGAGCGTATTGCTGATAGGTTGCGAGATAACGGCTATTATTATTTCCGTCCGGAGTATATGCTCTATCAAGCCGATACGACCATCACGCCCGGAAAGGTCTCCCTACGGGTGGTGCCCAAGGAGGGGATGCCTCGGAATGCGTTGCGTCCTTGGAAGTTAGGGAAGGTGGATTTCTACCTGAATAGCTATCGAAACGAGCCGCCTACCGACTCGATCCGCTACAAGGATTTGACCATCCATTTCGAAGGGAAATTGCGGGTGCGCCCCTCGGTGCTTTACAATCGACTCTATTTCCGTCCGGGTGACCGGTATAGCCAGACGCAGCAGGAGCGTTCGCAGACAGCCCTCGCGCGCTTAGGTACCTTCCGCTACTCGGAGTTTCAATATGTCCCCCGTGACACGATGCGGAGGCAAGATACGCTCGACCTGCGCATCAATACCGTATATGACCTGCCGTTGGATGGGGAGTTGGAGTTGAATGTGACTGCCAAGAGCAACGACCAAGTAGGTCCTGGAGCGGTGTTCAGCGTGACCAAGCGCAACATGTTTGGTGGTGGTGAGACCTTCGGCGTGAAACTGCGTGGCTCCTACGAGTGGCAGACGGGCAACAAACTGGATGCGGGAGGATCGAAGATCAACAGCTATGAGTTGGGATTGAGTACGACGCTCACCTTCCCCCGATTGCTCTTCCCGACTTTGGGCAAGCGGGATCTGAATTTCCCCGCTACGACCACCTTCCGCCTCTATGCGGATCAGATGAACCGTGCTCGCTTCTTCAAGATGCTCTCTTTCGGTGGGGATGCCTCCTATGAGTTTCAACCCTCCGCCACCAGTCACCATAGCGTGACTCCGTTTAAGTTGGCGTATAACCTGCTTCAACACACCACCGCTGAGTTTGACAGCATCGCCGACAACAATAAGGCCCTCATGAAGAGCTTGCAGGATCAGTTCGTCCCCTCGATGAGCTATACCTATACCTACGACGATTCGCCCATCACCAGCAAGCGACACCACGTCTGGTTGCAAGGCTCCATCACGCAAGCGGGCTTGCTGATGGATGCGGCTTATGCCATCGCCGGAAAGGCGTTTGACAAGGAGGGAAAGAAACTCTTTGGCAATCCCTTCGCCCAGTTTATCAAGGGAACGGTGGAGGCCCGCTACAACTATCAGTTAGGTGAGAACCAACGGTTGGTCGGCCGCATCATGGCGGGTGCGATCTACAGCTATGGCAATGCCCGCACAGCGCCTTACAATGAGCAATTCTATGTGGGAGGTGCCAACAGCGTACGCGCCTTCACGATCCGAAGCATCGGCCCAGGACGTTATTATCAGAGTAGTGAGGAGAACAAATATGCCTATATCGACCGTACGGGTGACCTCAAGTTCGAGGCCAACCTGGAGTATCGTTTCCCGATCATGGGCGACCTGCATGGCGCTACCTTCTTGGATTGTGGCAATATCTGGCTGTTGAGAGAGGATCCGGATCGACCGGGTGGCCGTCTGAAAGCGGGACATTTCTTTAAGGATTTGGCGTTAGGAACCGGCTTTGGGTTTCGTTATGACATGGACTTTCTCGTGATCCGTTTCGATGTGGGTATTGGTCTGCATCTGCCCTACGAGACAGGTAAGAGCGGCTATTACAACCTCCCCCGTTTCAAGGATGGCATGGGCTATCATTTCGCCATAGGCTACCCCTTCTGATGTTGGAAAACTTCAAAATCGCAACTTCCTGTTTGTACGTAAGGCGGAATGAGGAAGGAATGCTTATCTTTGCCCCAAACGATGAAGACAGGCAGGTTTAGCTTCATAGAGCTGGGCAGGTACTATCTGTGGCGACAAAAAGGATAAAATATGGCAGAAGAACAGCAAATGGTGCTCCGGACGGAGGATTTGGTAAAGAAATACAAGACCCGCACGGTGGTGAATCATGTTTCGATCAATGTCAAGCAGGGAGAGATTGTGGGCTTGCTTGGACCGAACGGAGCAGGTAAGACCACTACTTTTTATATGACTGTGGGATTGGTGACTCCTAACGAGGGCAAGATTTTCTTGAATGAGATGGAGATCACGAAATATCCGGTTTATATGCGGGCCCGTAACGGCATTGGTTATTTGGCGCAGGAGGCTTCCATTTTCCGGAAAATGACGGTGGAGGATAACCTGCGGGCGGTGTTAGAGATGACGGAGCATACACCGGAGGAGCAGAAGGAGCGTTTGGAGAGTCTATTGGCGGAGTTCGGATTGAACAAAGTGCGCAAGAACTTGGGCGATCAACTCTCAGGTGGTGAGCGACGCCGGGCGGAGATTGCCCGTTGCTTGGCGATTGACCCGAAATTCATCATGTTGGATGAGCCTTTTGCCGGTGTCGATCCGATTGCTGTACAGGATATTCAGACCATCGTGGCTCGCTTGAAACATAAGCATATCGGTATCTTGATTACCGACCATAATGTGTATGAGACACTGAGCATTTGCGACCGTGCCTATTTGTTGTTTGAGGGCAAGGTGCTGTTTCAAGGTACGGCCGAGGAGCTGGCGGCTAATGAGATCGTGCGTGAGAAGTACCTGGGTAAAGACTTCGTGTTGCGTAAGAAATCATTGTGACAGTTGACGACGTAAGAGATGATTTATCCCGATAAAGAGCCCGGTTGAGAGCAGCGCAAAGAGGCTGTAGGGCAGGAGCTCGTTGGCGGGAATCTCACCCGTGAGGTAGTAGTTCTCCTGCAGAGCGTCGTTAGAAAGGGTGATGACTGCTATGGCATTGTTGATGAAGTGGGCGAAGATCGGTAGCCAGATGCTGTGGCTCCAGAGCAGTAAATAGCCAAAATAGGCACCTAAGAGCATTCGTGGAAAGAACCCGTAGAATTGCAGGTGGAAAGCGCTAAAGAGGATGGCGGCTGTCCAGATCACGACATGTGGCTTGGCATGGAAGCGAGATAGGATGCGTTGCAGCGTGCCTCGGAAAAAGCACTCTTCCGTGAGGGCGGCAAGGATGGCTACGACAAACAGGTTGGCCAGCAGGATGTCAATCCGATCACTGGAAAGCAGTGTCTGTGTCAGCTGTTCGGCTAACTCTTCCCATTGACGCATCGTTTGCTCCACGGGGGCTAATGCCGCTGGCAGGTGCAGGGATTGATTCCAGAGGCTGAGCAGGTTGATGAGTGGGGCAAGTAAGACCATTCCGGCTGCGGTGAGGGGCCAAGCGAGGGGATTGTTGACTCGTCGTAACGAGAGATAATCGGTCAGGTTAGGACTGCAACAGTAGCCCATGGCGATGGCTGGAAGCAGGAAGGTGCAGAGGGCTGATAGGCCTTGGATCGTGCGCAGATATCCTGTTCCTGTTGTCCATTCGTTAGAGATGCAACCTCCTATCCAATGGATTCCCGTTGTGCAAAACTCAGCGAGCAAGGTGCCTCCTAACAAGAAGCACAGTAATAACCAAAGCTGTTTACCACCTGAATAGGTTTCGAAAATCCCTTTTATACGCATATACAATCTGTTTTTGTATGGTCTGTTTTATGGCAGCCAAAGATACATAGAACTTTCCTTTTGTTAGCCACCGGGAATAAAATCGAAGTAAAATTTGTTGGATTAAAAGATTAACTCTATTTTTGCACCCTAAAAATTGAAGCGACTATTAATTAAATAAATCATTCATAATGAACGTTTCTTTTAATAAGAACAATGATGCCGTTAGCGGTATCCTGAAATTGGAAATAGTGAAGGCGGACTATGCGGATCAGTTGGATAAGGATTTGCGTAGCATTCGTCAGAAAGCAAATGTGCCGGGTTTCCGTAAAGGTATGGTGCCCCTGGGCCTGATCAAGAAGATGTATGGTAAGCAGGCTTTGGTAGAGGTCGTGAACAAGCTGATCTCTGAGAACTTGTTCAAGTATATTCGTGAGAATGACCTCCACGTATTGGGCGAGCCGATGCCGAACGAGACTGAGCAGAAACCGTTGGATTTCGACCATAGCGAGGATTTCGAGTTCTGTTTTGACTTGGCTCTGGCTCCGGAGATCCACATCGAGTTGAGCAAGAACGACCAGCTTCCGTTCTACAAAGTGAAGGTAGATGACGAGATGATCAATACGCAGGTAGATTCTTACCGTGCGAACTTTGGCTCTTATGTCGATGGTGAGGCCGTTGAGGAGAAAGATATGGTGAAGGGTACCGTCGCTGAGTTGGAGAATGGTACTCCGAAAGAGGGCGGTGTCGTTGTAGAGAACGCTGTCTTGATGCCGATGTATATCAAGAACGAGGAGGAGAAGGCGAAGTTTATCGGTGCTAACGTCAATAGCGTGGTTGTATTCAACCCGAACAAGGCGTATGAGGGTGCCGAGGCAG
This sequence comes from Parabacteroides sp., assembly GCA_022775005.1. Classification (GTDB taxonomy): domain Bacteria; phylum Bacteroidota; class Bacteroidia; order Bacteroidales; family Tannerellaceae; genus Parabacteroides. Next base: position 7,622 of record JALFJR010000104.1, on the reverse strand, counting down.
AGATCGCCTCTTTCTTGCACGTGGAGAAGGAGAAGGTCGCTGAGTTGACTGGCGATTTCAGCTTCGAAGTGAAGACGATCTCTCGTCATCAGCCTGCTGAGATGAATCAGGAGTTGTTCGACAAGGTATTCGGCGAGAACGTGGTTACCTCAGAGGAGGAGTTCAAGCAGAAGATCGAGGATGCTTTGTTAGAGCAGTTCATGCCGCAGAGCGACTTCAAGTTCTTGATGGATATTCGTGATCTGTTGGTTGAGCGTGCTGGTGAGTTGAAGTTTGACGATGCGCTGTTGAAGCGTTGGTTGCTGGCTTCTAATTCGAAGAACACGCCGGATCAGTTGGAGAAAGACTATCCGCAGGTAGTGAAAGATTTGACATATCAGTTGATCAAGGATGCTTTGGTTCGTCAGAACGAATTGAAGGTGACTCCGGCTGATGTGGATAGCTTCGCTAAGCGTGTGGCTAAGGCTCAGTTCGCACAGTACGGCATGTTGTCTATCCCTGAGGATGTGCTCAACAACTATGCGAAGGAGATGTTGAAGAATGCGCAGACTGCTGAGAATATCGCTAACCGTGCGGTTGAGGAGCAGTTGGCTGCTTGGCTGAAAGAGCAGGTTACGCTCGATGAGAAAGAGGTCAGCGCAGACGAGTTCGCAAAGCTTTTTGAATAAAATAGCCGTTTGACAGCCCCTCACACTGGGCTGTCATCCCTGGAAAAAGGGATTTCTCTCGAAAAAAACCTTAGCGGAGGGCAAAATAAATTGTTTCGTTCAGAAATTTATTTATAACTTTGTTTATCCGTTGAGGAAAGAGGAGAGAAATCCCTTTTTCCGTTTCTTCGCCTGCTTGGATAGGCGCAATGGATCAATAAAAACCTATTGGATATTTTATATGGAAGATTTTAGAAAGTATGCGACAAAGCATTTGGGCATGAGTGGTATGGCTCTTGATAGCTATATGAACATCACCAGTAGTTACATCTCCCCGACAATTATTGAGGAGCGACAATTGAATGTGGCTCAGATGGATGTGTTCTCTCGTTTGATGATGGATCGTATCATCTTTTTGGGGACACAGATCGATGACTACACGGCGAATGTGATTCAGGCGCAATTGCTCTATTTGGATTCCAGTGATCCAGGCAAAGACATCTCTATTTATATCAATTCGCCGGGTGGCAGTGTATATGCAGGTTACGGGATTTATGACACGATGCAATTTATTTCCAGCAATGTCTCTACCATCTGTACGGGTATGGCCGCTTCCATGGCTTCCGTGTTGTTAGTGGCGGGTACGAAGGGGAAACGTTTCGCTTTGCAGCACTCCCGGGTGATGATTCACCAGCCGTTGGGTGGAGCGCAAGGTCAAGCATCGGATATCGAGATCACAGCCCGTGAGATTTTGAAGGTGAAGAAAGAGCTTTATACCATCTTGTCTGACCACTCTGGCCAGCCCTATGAGAAGATTGCGCAGGATAGTGACCGCGATTATTGGATGACGGCGGAAGAGGCGAAAGCCTATGGCATGATTGATGATGTGTTAAGAAGAAAATAATCCGTATTTATACATATATAATATATAAGGAAGAAAAGTATGGCCAAAAGTACGGGTGGTTATTGTAGCTTTTGTGGGAGATCAGGTCGCGATGTCAGGTTGTTGATCAATGGAATCAATGGCTCTATTTGCGATGAGTGTGCCCAGCAGGCCTATGAGATGGTGAAGGAGAAATTTGCGGAGTCTTCTTCTTTTACGATGAGCATGTCGGAGTTGCCGACACCGGAGGATATTAAACTTTTCTTAGACCAATATGTAATTGGACAGGATGCTGCGAAGCAGTATTTGGCTGTAGCGGTTTACAACCATTACAAACGGTTGATGCAGAAAGTGACGGCGGATGACGTGGAGATCGAGAAGTCCAACATCATCCTGGTGGGCACAACGGGAACAGGAAAGACCCTCTTGGCCCGCACGATCGCCAAGCTGTTGCATGTGCCGTTTGCCATTGTGGATGCGACAGTATTGACGCAAGCCGGTTATGTAGGAGAGGATATCGAGAGTATTTTGACCCGATTGCTGCAGGCGGCCGATTATGATGTGGAGGCTGCGCAACGGGGTATTGTCTTTATCGATGAGATTGATAAGATCGCAAGGAAGGGCGATAATCCTTCCATCACGCGTGATGTCAGTGGCGAAGGCGTGCAACAGGGCCTGTTAAAGTTGTTGGAGGGCTCAGTGGTGAACGTGCCGCCTCAGGGTGGACGTAAGCATCCGGAGCAGAAGATGATTCCCGTGGATACCAAAAACATCCTTTTCATCTGTGGTGGTGCGTTTGACGGCATCGAGAAGAAGATCGCGCAGCGGTTGAATACCCGTGTGGTAGGTTACTCAGCCAGCTTGGCGACCTCTACGGTGGATCGGGATAATTTCTTGAAATACATCACGCCGGCTGACTTGAAAGCTTTCGGATTGATCCCGGAGATTATCGGTCGTTTACCAATTCTGACTTACTTGAACCCGTTGGATCGAACAGCGTTGCGCAACATCCTGACGGAACCGAAGAACTCGATCATCAAGCAATATGTGAAACTGTTTGAGATGGACGGTGTACAGTTGCTGTTCGATGAGGAGGTCTATGAGTTTATTGTCGATAAGGCGTTAGAGTTTAAATTGGGTGCCAGAGGTTTGCGCTCGATCGTGGAAGCGATCATGATGGATGCGATGTATACGATTCCCTCACAAAAGGATGTCAAGGAGTTACATGTAACATTGGATTATGCAAAAGAGAAATTTGAAAAGTCGGATGTGAATCGCTTGCAGTTTGAGAATGCGTAGGCGGTTCGGTTAATACGAATACGAAGTATGGCAAAGAAGGATCATTTAACGGAAGAGCTGAAACGGCACTTTGGTTTTGGCGCATTTAAAGGAGAGCAAAAAGCCATTATCGAAAGTGTATTGGCTGGTAAGGATACGTTTGTATTGATGCCTACCGGTGGTGGTAAGTCGCTCTGTTATCAGTTGCCCTCTCTCTTGATGGAGGGAACGGCTATCGTTATTTCTCCGCTGATCGCCTTGATGAAGAACCAGGTGGATGCGATGCGTAACTTTAGCGAGGAGGACGGGGTGGCCCATTTCATCAACTCCTCGTTGAATAAGTCTGCTATCGAGCAGGTGAAGCAAGACATTCTGTCTGGACGGACTAAGCTGCTGTATGTGGCGCCTGAGTCCCTGACCAAGGAGGAGAATGTGGAGTTCCTACGGCAAGTGAAGATCTCTTTCTATGCGGTCGATGAGGCACACTGTATCTCTGAGTGGGGCCATGATTTCCGCCCGGAATATCGCCGTATCCGACCGATTATTAATGAGATAGGTAAGCGTTCGTTGATTGCCTTGACTGCTACGGCCACTCCCAAGGTGCAGCATGATATTCAGAAGAACCTGGGAATGATCGATGCGGAGGTGTTTAAGTCATCCTTCAACCGTGCGAATTTGTATTACGAGGTGCGTCCGAAAGATGCGAATATAGACCGTGAGATTATAAAGTTTATAAAAGCCAATGAAGGCAAATCGGGTATTGTATATTGCTTGAGCCGCAAGAAAGTGGAGGAGTTTGCCGATATCTTGAAGGCGAATGGAATCAAGGCGTTGCCTTATCATGCGGGGATGGAGTCGCAAGTGCGTTCGGCGAATCAGGATGCGTTTTTGATGGAAAAGGCTGATGTAATTGTTGCAACCATTGCGTTTGGTATGGGTATTGATAAACCGGATGTACGATATGTGATCCATTACGATATTCCGAAGAGCCTTGAAGGTTATTACCAGGAGACGGGCCGTGCAGGTCGTGATGGTGGAGAGGGACATTGTTTGGCCTTCTATGCTTATAAAGACTTGCAGAAACTGGAGAAGTTCATGCAAGGGAAACCGGTTGCGGAGCAGGAGATTGGAAAGCAGTTGCTGTTGGAAACAGCTGCGTATGCTGAAACTTCCGTTTGTCGTCGTAAGGTGTTGTTACACTACTTCGGAGAGGAGTACCTGGAGGATAACTGTGGCAATTGTGATAATTGTAAGAATCCCAAGAAACAGGTGGAAGCTAAAGAGTTATTAAGTGCTGTGCTCGAGGCTGTCAGCACATTGAAAGAAAAATTTAAGACAGATTATATCGTCAATATTTTGATTGGTAAGGAGACCTCTGAGATTGAGAGTTTCAAGCATAATGAATTAGAAATCTTTGGCTCTGGTCAGGATGAGGATGAGAAGATGTGGAATGCGGTGATTCGTCAAGCATTGATCGCAGGTTATCTATTAAAAGACATTGAGAATTATGGTTTGTTGAAAATTACCGATAAAGGTAAGGAGTTTATGGACAAGCCTGTCTCCTTTAAGATTACCAAAGACAATGAGTTTGAAGAGGAAGTTGAGGAAACACCTGTTAGAGGAGGCGCTTCTTGTGCGGTGGATCCAGCTCTCTATTCCATGATGAAAGATTTGCGAAAGAAGCTATCCAAGCGTTTGCAGGTTCCTCCTTTCGTGATTTTCCAAGATCCCTCATTAGAGGCAATGGCTACAACATATCCGATTACGTTGGAAGAGCTGCAAAATATCCCTGGTGTGGGTGCAGGTAAAGCGAAACGTTATGGAAAAGAGTTCATTGAGCTAATCAAGCGCCACGTTGAAGAGAATGAGATTGAGCGTCCGGAAGATCTGCGTGTACGCACAGTGGCGAATAAATCAAAGTTGAAGGTGTCAATCATTCAACGGATTGACCGTAAAGTTGCGTTGGATGAGATTGCTTCGTCGAATGGATTGGAATTTTCTGAGTTGTTGGATGAGATAGAAGCGATTGTTTATTCCGGTACGCGCATCAATATCGATTACTTCGTGAATGATGTTATGGATGAGGATCATGTGGAAGACATCTATGAGTACTTTAAGGACTCTGAGACGGATGATCTGGAGGATGCGATCGAGGAGTTAGGAGGCGATTATACGGAAGATGAGATTCGTTTGGTGCGTATCAAGTTCCTTTCCGAAATGGCTAACTAAGGCATATAAAAAACACTAATTTAATGGATCCGCATACTTTTCCTTATATGTATCCGTTAAGTTAGTGTTATTTTATAGGATTTTCTTAGGGATAGAAAAAGGATATTAGATGAAAAACTTACTTCTCTTATTGGGTGCGTGTGTCGGCGTGACGGCTTATGCTCAGGCTTTACCTGATTATGTAGCAATGGTTGTAGCTGGAAAGCAGGTGCCTTTGGCTGAGTTTGAGTATATTGCTCAAAAGAATGCAGAGGTTAATCTGTCGGACAAGCAATCGGTTGAACAGTATGTGGAGTTATTTAAAAACTTCAAGCTGAAAGTGGCCGATGCGGAGGCTCATGGCTTGGATCAGACAGAATCATTTAAAAAAGAGTTGGAGGGGTATCGCCATCAGTTGGTGGATAGCTATCTCTCTGACAAGGAGGCAGAGCGTCAAGCAGCGAAAGCGGTTTACGACCGAGGGGCGCATACCGTGGAGTTTTCTCATATCTTGTTTCGTTTACCGGAGCAGACGGTCTCTAAGGATACGTTGCCTGTCTATGAGGAGGCCATGCAGGCTTACGCTCGTTTGAAAAAGGGCGAGACGATAGAGGCGGTCGGTAAGGAACTGTCTGAGAAGGATAAAGAGCATGTCGCCTACGAATATGTGCGTTGCTTGCGTCCGATGCAGACACTCAAGGCCTTCGAGGATGCGGCTTATTCTTTGCCTATCGGCGAGATTTCCATGCCTGTTCGCACCAAGTTAGGTTTTCACTTGATACAGGTGCATAGCCGTAAGCCCAATCCAGGACGAGTACATGTGGCTCATATCTTGATAGCTTATCCTAAAGAGGGCTCGGCGCAGGATACGATGGCTATAAAGAAGGAGGCAGAAGACGTCTATCAGCAGTTGAAGGCTGGGGCGGATTTTGGTGAGTTAGCTACTCGTTATTCGGCCGATCCTGCCTCCGCTAAGAAACAGGGTGAATTACCCTGGTTTGGAGTTGGGGAGATGGTGGAGCCTTTCGAGGTGGCTGCGTTTCAGTTGACTACTCCTGGAGAACTCTCCGGGTTAGTGGAAACCCGTTTTGGCTATCATATTATCAAACTTTTAGAGCGGAAAGGGCGTACTCCCTTTGAGCAAGAGGAGAAATCGTTGCGACGGAAAATGGGGCAAGGCGAACATAACTTTGACCTCTACCGTGTGTTTGACGAACGTATGAAGCAGGAGTATGGTTATCGTTTCTACCCGGAAGCCTATGCGGAGATGCAGGCTCTATGCAATGATTATTTCCCTACGGACAAGGCTTTTTATGAAAAGGCCAAAGAAATGAACAAGACCTTGATTCATTTGGATGGGCAGGATTTCCCACAGTCAGAATTCGCCTATTACATACAACGAGCTCCCTTCTCGACGAAGACCTATGCGGGAGACTTCATGCAAGAGGTATTTGATCTATTTATACGAGATATTGTGACCACCTCAGAGCGGAAGAACTTAGAGCAGAAGCACCCAGAGATTCCTCATTTGATGCAGGAGTATCGAGATGGCATATTACTGTTCGAGATTAGTAACCAGAAGGTCTGGAGTAAGCCTGCTGCGGAGCAAAAAGCGTTAGAGGATGCTTGGATTAAGGAATTAAACCAGAAATATCCGGTGGAAGTAAACTGGAAAGTATTGGAGAAACTGAAATAAATAGTGCCAGCCTATGTGGAGATTCCTTTATCTATGGTGTTTGTGTGGCAGTATCCTTTTCGTAGGGTGCGGACAGGACACGACGATTGACCAAGCGGATGCATTGGCCAGCATGGAAGGGCATCTATTGCGTCGGGCAGAAGTGGAATCTCTTATCCCTCGTGGAGCCTCCTCTGCTGATAGCTTGCTTTTGGCGGAGAACTACGTGAAGAAATGGGTGAAGGAACAATTGGTTTATGAGGTGGCTGAGCGTAACCTCGGTGATGAGAAGGAAGAGATCGACCAATTAGTAGAGGCATATCGACGTTCGTTGATCTGTTACCGTTATCAGGAGCGATTAGTGGATGAGCGGTTGAAAAATGATATATCCGAGCGTGATAAGCAGCAATTCTATGAGGAGAATCAAGAGCTATTTGTCCTCGAGAAGGGGTTGATTAAAGGATTGTTTTTAAAGATACCGGTGGATGCGCCGGGATTGACGGATGTAAAGAAATGGTATAAATCAGCTGATGAGGCTGCTTTAGAGAAGATTGAAAAATATAGCGTGCAGAATGCAACCATTTATGAATATTTCTATGACAAATGGGTGGATTTTGATGAGGTGATGGATAATATACCGATTTATGTGAGCGATCCAGCAATCTTTTTGAAAGGGCATAAACAAGTAGAGGCTGCAGATAGTAGTTATTGCTATCTATTGAATATTGCCGAATATTTGGTACCCGGTCAGACAGAGCCTTATGAGTCGGCCAGCCCACGTATCGTGGAAATATTGGTCAATCAACGCAAAGTGGATTTTTTGAGAAATTTTGAAGATGAATTATATAACGATGCGGTCCAGAAAGGAAAGGTTACTTTCTTCACTGAACCGTGAATGACGAAAAGAGGATAGAAAATGAAAAAGATTTTG
>JALFJR010000096.1 GCA_022775005.1 Parabacteroides sp. | reverse complement strand
GTATGATTTGTTAAGAATTTTATCTGTCTCATTGTTGGACAGAACCCCTCTCGTAGATTTGCTCGGCAAAAGCGAACCTGCCGAGAAGTTACAAACTGTAAGAGAATTAAGTCTTAAATTTATTTAGTGGACACTAGTGGTTCCACGGCTTGATTGCTCCATTTAATGGAGCAGTCATTCCCCCGCATGGCCGATACCTATATTATATAATGTTCGCGCGCATAAGGAGGCGGGTGATACATTAGTAATCTTCAGGGTTAGTCATTACTAATGACAAGAGCTCGACATTACTATCGACAGTAGAGACGTGTTATTGGCGCATCTCCCGGTATCCCAGCCGTTGCACGCAACGGCTCTACCGCTAACAGGGCAGAAATTTTTCTCCAGTTAGGAAAAAATATTTCCCTAACTGGGGAAAGAAATAGGCTCTACAAGCCGTAAGCTTGTCACTGTTGAAGCCGTAGGCTTGCGGCTACCTATAGTCATAAGCTTGCGGCTCGACAACTCGTAAGCTTACGGCTTAGGAAGGTAAGTTCAATCTAAAGATAAGCCCGATCATGTTACCATTCATCGCTCTCACGTAATGCAAACACCTATGTTAAATAAGGCGTTCGCAATACCCTACTACTGATTCTTAGCCCGTGTCGCTTCTACATCCAACGCTTCAGCTAAGATGGAGATGGGGTGCATCACCTTGACTTTGGTGGACATCTCGATCTGCCACTTGCAGGTCTCGCAATCGGTGGCAACAACGTCGGGAGCGGCCTGCTTGATGGCTTGGAAAAGGGGCTCTCCGATCAGCTGTGAGCTGCGGTAGTTCTCTCGCTTGAAGCCATAGGTACCGGCGATGCCACAACAGTTAGAGGGCAACATCTGGCACTTAACACCAGGGATCATCCGTAACAGCGCAATGGAATAGATGGCCCAGCCCAATTTCTCCATGTGGCAGGGGGTGTGATAGGCCACCTGCTTCTGATAGCCGGGCTTGAAAACCAACTGAATCTGCTGCTCCTCGATCAACCGATAGAGGAAGCGGGTAGCCAACTCAATCCGATCCCGTACATCCGTATTGGCTATGCCCAACAGGTGAGGATATTCATCCCGCAGGGTAAAAGCACAAGTCGAGGAGGTGGCCAACACCGTGCGATCCTCCTCTTCGATGGAACGCCGGATAGAGGCGATATTCCGAGTACCCTGCCGACGGGCTTTGTCGATCAAGCCGTTGGAGATAAGGGCTACGCCACAACAATGCTCGTCGTCTAACAGATGCACACCATAACCGATGGCGTTGAGTATAGTCACCAAGTCTTTGCCTAACTGCGGATAGTTGTAGTTGACGTAGCAACCGTGGAAATAGCTGACGTGATGAGCGAAAGCCTCTTGACTGGCTTCGGTCAGCTCCTCTTTATACCAGCGCTCAAACGTGCGTGTCGCATAAGCGGGGAAGGTACGCCGATAGTCGATCGCTAACATACCATCTAACGCCAATTTCACTGGCTGAAGCGCTAAAGTCAAATTGACCAACGGAGCCACACGGGTAGCAATGTTGCCCATGAAGTCGGTGTTGGCCAAGATACGGTCGCGCAGTTTCGGCCGTTCGTGGTTATATTTGATACGAGCTGCCTGGATGATGTCGCCGATGCGTACCCCACTGGGGCAAGCCACCTCGCAACGCTTGCAGTTGAGGCAGTACTTCAAGGAGGGATCAAAATAGTCGGAAGCCTTCAAACGGAAACGCTCCCCATCCGGCCCCGCCTGTTTCGGACCGGGATATTTGGGGTTCACCGGGATCACCGGACAATAGACCGTGCACACGGTACATTTGATGCACTGCTCAAAATTGTTCTCGCTGAAGTTATATTGTTGTAAGTTCATGGATCATGCCTATTTGGAAGAGAGAATCTTATCGGATACATCAAAAGCGGTGAGGATGGCGACACCACTGCCACAACCCTCTTCCAGCGGATTGTAGCCGGAGAGGATGGAACCGGCGGCGTAGCAGTTGCTGATCGGCTGCTTCTCCCGCAGGGGATGCAATGCCTCGTCGGTCAAGATGCCGTAGCGCATATAGGGCTGCGGATTGAACACGCTCTTGTCGAACCACGACTCGCGGGAGGCATCGTAATAGACATCCGCTCCCAATACCGGTTCATAGACCAGGTTGGGGCGAGCGACGATACCATTACTGAAGAAGCTGCCGGTGGCCAACACATAGTGATCCGCATGAAACAGGATGTCACCATGGTTGTGGGTGCGCAGGCCGGTGATGCGGTTCTCCTCGAAGATGGCATTCTCAACCCGATCGCCCAAGAAGAAGTCGCCACCCAACGCCATGAAGCGATCTTGCAACCGCTGCTGGGTGCGGATGCCAGAGACAGAGGGAGGTACAGGTTGAACGAAGTAAACCGGCTTACGACACTGCGCACGCAGGTACTCAATCGGTTCCATCGAGGTCAAGCCGAAGGTAGCAGGCAGGAGCACAGCCTCCTCATCGGTGATGGAGCGGTTGATCTCTGCCACCAGTTTCTCCAACTGCCGTTTTGACTCAAACACCCGGGCAATATTGGTCGCACGCATCTCGGTCGGGTTGACACGCAGCTTCTCGACCGCCGGGAGATTGATCAGTTTCACACAGCAGCGACCACCATTCTGGATCATCCAATCCGCGATAAACTTGGGATAGAAATCGAGGAAGCCCTCAAAGTTGATCAGCAACACCTTGTTAGAGGGGACCACCTCGGGTTTGAAGACAGGCGTAAACTCATCGAACGACATCCAAGCCGGCTTGACAATGCCAATGGGAGACAAGCGATAATGGTTACGCCCCACCGCACCTTGCAGGTTGACACCGACCGATTGGCGGAACCATTCAGGAACCTCAGCGGCGAACCGCTTTACCCGCTCCACACCGATCAACTGATAGGGATGACCGGAAGGCAGGGCATTCAACGCCTCTAACGGCTCAGTCACCTCCTGGCCATTGGGCAATCGGTTCAAGAGGTCGAACGAACCGGAAGAGAAGTGCAGCGCACTCTGCCCGGCTGACAAGATTGCACACCGTTGTCCCGCCTCTTGCAGGCGAATGCCACATACTAAGCCTGCCAATCCTCCTCCGATAATGAGTGTATCATATTTCATCTGTTTGTTTCCTTTCTTCGATTATAGGTTCCTAATCCACAGACACTGTTGTAGAGCCAAGCGGAGAGCTGACTCTCGCGCAAGCATTCGCCCCAAGCAATGGGATACATGCCTTTCCAACGTTCGTTGAGGAAAGAGGCCAACTCTGCCTTTGCCTGCTCGGAACAATCGCGGGCTTTACTGAGCAACCCGGCTGCCCGGCAGGAACAAAGCTCTCCTTGGCAGGTACCCATACCGATACGGGTGCGTCGGCGCAGGGCAGTCAGCGTGTCGGCGGCCAACTCGTTGAAAGCATATTCCACCTCGCCCACAGTCACATTCTCACACTCACAAACCAAGCTGTGGTCGAACGGATTCTTACGGGCGATGCGGGCGGCTAACTCTCCATGACGATCGACTTCTGAGCGAAGAATATTAGCCGGTACCTCCTCCATGCCTTCATTATCTTTCTTCTTTCGCTCGCGCGAACCGGGCAAAGGTGTCGTAGCCGTATTGCATCGTTTATGGATATTCAGTTTCTTACAAACCAAATCAGTTGCCCATTCCGCCATGAGGCGATAGGTCATCAGCTTTCCGCCGGTGATAGTGATGAAACCTTCCAAACCATCTCGGGTGGCATGATCCAGCAAGACAATACCACGACTGATGTTACGCCCGGAGGGATCATTATCGGCAGCCACCAACGGGCGCACGCCGCAATACGCACGCAGGATGCGGGTCGTCGCTAAGGAGGGAGCCAACTTCTCTCCCTCCCGGAGGAGCAACTCCACTTCGGCGGCGGTGACATACATCCGGTCGATCTCGTCATAAGGCACACGGCTGGAGGTCGTACCGATCACGCAGATCATATCACCCGGCACCAAGATGTCCGCATCCGCCGGTTTACGGCAGCGGTTCAAGACTACCTGGTTCACCCGATGCCCGAAGATCAGCAAAGCGCCCTTGGCCGGGAACATATTGACCCGTACTCCAGCCAACTCGGCAATATGATGTCCCCAGATACCTCCTGCGTTGACAATCACCTCCGCATAAAAATGACGCTCCTCTTTGGTCTTATGATTGAAGGTCTTGACACCGATGATACGGTTCTGCTCCCTGACGAAGCCCACCACCTCGTGGTAAACCAAGGTAACCGCTCCATGCGCCCGGGCATCGAGCACATTGGCGATGGTCAGCCGGAAAGGATCAATCGAGCCATCGGGCACCACCACCGCACCCGTCAAGGCCGGATTGACGGAAGGTTCCATCCGGATCGCCTCTTTCGGGTCAATGGCGTATGCATTGATACCAGCGTTCTTGCAACGTTCGATGAAGGTGCCCTGATAGGTCAGGTCATCTTCCGGCAACGTGATGAAAAGCCCGGAGGTATTCTCCACGCAATGGCTGGCGATCTTCTTCAGGATCTTGTTCTCTTTGATGCACTCAGCGGCCGACTCATTGTCGTTGACGGCATAGCGTGCACCGCTGTGGAGCAATCCGTGGTTGCGCCCGGTAGCGCCAGACGTGTAGTCGAAACGCTCCAGCAGCAAGACCTTCAAGCCTCGCATGGCACAATCTCGGGCGGTGCCCGCACCTGTGGCACCACCTCCGATGATAATCACATCATACGCTTTATCAATTTGCTTATCGTCTATCATCTCCCAGGATATTAATAGGTATGATGGCTTTCGTTCATTTCTTGGCTATCAATCTTGCGCAGGTCTAACGCACGCCATGCGTAATAGATGTAAGCCAAGACAAACGGCACCAACAGCGAGACGAAGCTCATCACCTTCAAAGTGAAGGGGCTGGAGCAGCTGTTGTGAATGGTCAGCGAGCTTTGCAGGTCGGCCAACGAGGGATAGTAGGCGGTGTTGTTCCAGCCAGCGCAGAGCAACAATGCCAACACGGTCAATACCGTACCCACGCCGGTGAACCAAATGCCCTTCTTCCATCCTTTCACGAAGATGGTTTTACTGATACCCATCAACACAGCGATGACACCGACCAGCAGCACAGCACCTACTGCCGGCATCTGGGTCAGGTTGATGAAGTATTTGAACGGCTGCATGAAGACTACTTGCGACTGCGGATCTACGGCGAAGCCATCGGTCAATACCAAGTTGATCACGAAGGCCAAGAAGAAAAGCAGGAAAGGAATCGTCTCCTTACGCAACTGGCTGCGGCAGCGATCATAGATATTCACATCGTTAATGTTGTTGATGAAATAGAGCAGGGCCAACACCCGTGACAGGAAGAAGACCGCCAAGCCCAACATCAGGTTCCAGGGGTTGAAAGCGGCCTCCAAACCATGTAGCGGATTCGCCCATGTGGAGATGACCGGCATTGCTACCTCTGAAAGCTGTTCCTTATTGACGACGAACTCCGCCCCGGTGAAGAAGGTACCCACGGCTGTACCCAGCAAAAGCGGTCCTAAGACACCATTCAGAATCAAAAAGATCCGATAGGTCTTCTTGCCCAACAGGTTACCCTTCTTGGATTGATACTCATACGACACAGCTTGGAGCACAAAGCAAAGCAGGATCAGCATCCATACCCAATAGGCACCACCGAAGCTGGTAGAGTAGAACAGCGGGAAGGAGGCGAAAAAAGCACCACCGAAAGTAACCAAGGTCGTGAAAGTGAACTCCCATTTCCGACCAGTTGAGTTCATGATCATCTTTTGCTCCACCTCGGTCTTGCCGATGGTGAAAAGCAAGGATTGTCCACCCTGTACGAAAAGCAGGAAGACCAATAAGGCTCCTAACAGGGAGACCAGGAACCACCAATATTGCTGTAATAATATATATGTATTGTCCATGTTGATTCAAATTAGGTGTGACGAATGTGAATTATTCCTCCGGTCCCTTTTGGATGGCCTTCACCAGGATGCGCAGCTCAGCGATGAGCAGGACAGTGAAGAGAATCAAGAAGAGGAAGAAGGTGGTTTGTACGGAAGCGGGATCCAGCTTGGAGATAGCAGCGCTGGTCGGCAGGATGTCTTGGATCACCCAAGGTTGACGCCCCACCTCTGCCACGATCCAACCGGCCTGTCCACCAATGTAGCCCAAGGGGATGGAGAGCAGAGCTATCCACTGCATCCAACGGCAGTCAGCGATCTTCCCTTTCCGCTCTAAGTAAAGCGCTACTAAGAAAAGCAGGATGAAGAAACCGCCCAGCATCACCATGATACGGAAAGCATAGAAGGTCATGCCCACCGAGGGGATCAGCTCCGTCGGATCTTTAATGTAGCCATAACCGAAATAGGCGAAGTTTTCGTCGAGCGTAGCCTTATGGAGCGCAGCTGCTTGTGTATCGCCCGCTTTCAAGGCTTTACGATAGTTGGCCAGCGCTTGGATCGCTAATTGCCCCTTGGCGATCTTCTCCTTGGCAGAGAGGGCCACTGTTCCATCTTTCATCGTGTAGCCGCCATCAATCAGGTTGACGATACCGGGCACGTAGGCATCGAGATCTCTTTCCGCCAACATCGAGAGCATCTTGGGAAACTCAATCTTCATCAGCAACGGCTCCACACCGTCGTTATAATAGGTCTTCTCCGGATTAAGCAGGGCAATGCCGACCAAGCCGACGCCGTTGCCACCCTCATACAAGCCCTCCATGGCCGCTAACTTCATCGGCTGTTTCTGCGCCACCTCGTAGGCAGAACCATCACCGGTCATGGCCGTCAACAAAGCGGCAACCAGGCCAAAGATAGAGGCAACCTTAATGCTACGCAGCGCGAACTCACGACTGCGAGACTTGATTAGATACCAGCAACTGACACCCAGCACAAAGCCCGCACCTACGATCCAGCCGGAGAGTAATGTGTGGAAATATTTATTCATTGCGACAGGAGAGAGCGCCACGGCCCAGAAGTCGAACATCTCATTACGCACCGTGTCGGGATTGAACGACATGCCCGCCGGATATTGCATCCAACCGTTAGCAATCAAGATCCAGAGCGCCGAGAGAGAAGCACCAATAATCGTCAGCCAGGTAGAAGCCAAATGGAAGCGCTTGCTCACCTTATCCCAACCGAAGAACATGACAGCGATGAAGGTAGATTCCATAAAGAAAGCCACGATGCCCTCTATGGCCAAGGGTGCGCCGAAGATGTCGCCCACAAACCAGCTGTAGTTCGACCAGTTGGTACCAAACTCGAACTCCAGGATCAAACCGGTAGCAACACCGATCGCAAAGTTCACGCCGAAGAGTTTCATCCAGAACTGGGCAGTCTTTTTCCAGGCTTCGTTACCCGTCCGGTAATACAAAGTTTCCATGATGGCCTGGATCACGCCCAAACCCAACGTCAATGGCACGAAGAGCCAATGGTACATGGCCGTGAGAGCGAATTGCGCCCTCGACCAATCAATAAGTGAAGTGTCAATGTTTGCAATCATACACGATATTGTTTTAAGGATTACTTGCTCGATCAACCAGCTCGCCCGACACATGCTCCCCTTTCTCGGCCTCCGTGTCGAACCGCCCTAAATAGTTTGGGAAAAAGAACAACTTGAGGATAAAGAACATAATAAAGAGTTTAATCAAGATAATCAGCCAAAGCGTCTTGCCCAACCTCATTTCTTGAAAACCTTCCACATAAAAACGGAATACCTGCTGGATGGCGGAATCTATATTCATGGTATATGTGTCCTTCAACCTTATTTAATGTAACAAAATGAATCGTAGCGTAATTATACTAACGATGCGGACAAATATAAAGACATTATTTGAAATATACTCCCCTTTGGGTACTTATTATTTAGAAAATATAAAATTGCTCGCATACCTGTGTTAAAAATACCTATCAAAAAGAAGAAAGGTCGAAGATCACCTTGCCAATCATGGGGTATTGCCTATATTTGCGACAATTTGTAGGCCAAAGGGCCGATCAAATAAACATGAATTCATTGCTAAGTGCTAATCAATAAAAAATTATTACTATGTCAAACATTACGAGAAGATCATTTCTTCAAAGAGGTACAGCTGCTGCCGCAGCTTTGACAATTGTCCCGAACGTGGTGCTCGGTAAGGCTCACGGACATATTGCTCCCACAGATAAACTGAACATTGCCGGTGTTGGTATCGGTGGTATGGGTAATGCTAACTTGAAGAACATGGAGAAGACGGAGAATATCGTCGCTCTCTGTGATATCGACTGGAGATACGCAAAGCCCGTATTCGATCGTCATCCGCAGGCGAAGAAGTACTGGGATTATCGCAAGATGTTCGATGAGATGGGTAGCTCTATCGACGCTGTGTTGATCGCTACAGCTGACCATACACACGCTATCATCACCGCTGACGCGATGACTTTAGGCAAGCACGTTTACACACAGAAACCGTTGACTCACTCTATCTATGAGGCTCGTTTGTTGACGAAGTTGGCTGAGGCCCACCCGGAGGTTGTTACTCAGATGGGTAACCAGGGCTCTTCTGACGAGGGTACTGACTTGGTTACAGAGTGGATCTGGAATGGTGAGATCGGTGAGGTGACTCGTGTAGATTGCGCTACTGACCGTCCTATCTGGCCGCAGGGCTTGAACACACCGGAGAAGGTGGATAAGATTCCTTCTACGTTGAACTGGGATTTGTTCACGGGTCCGGCAAAGATGAGACCGTTCAACAAGACTTATCATCCTTGGAACTGGCGTGGATGGTGGGATTATGGTACAGGTGCTTTGGGTGATATGGCTTGCCACATCTTGCATCAACCGTTCCAGGCTTTGAAGCTGACCTATCCGACTCGTGTACAGGCTTCCTCTACGATGCTGTTGCAGGATTGCGCACCGACGGCTGAGCACGTACGTTTGATCTACCCGGCTCGTGAGAACATGCCGAAGATCGCTATGCCGGAGGTTGAGATCCACTGGTATGACGGTGGTTTGTTGCCTGATCGTCCAGTTGGTTTCCCCGACGGTGAGAATATGATGGGCATGGGCGGTGGTATCACCATCTTCCACGGTACGAAGGATACATTGGTTTGCGGTTGCTACGGTCAGAAGCCGAGATTGATGTCTGGTCGCGTGCCTAACGCTCCGAAGGCTGTTCGTCGTGTGAAAGACGCTATGCGTGGTGGTCACGAGCAAGACTGGATCGCACAGATCAAGGCTGGTTCAAGCCGCGTTCCGTGTAAGTCTGACTTCCGTATCGCAGGTCCGTTCACTGAGATGGTGGATATGGGTGTATTGGCAGTTCGCTTGCAGACTCTGAACAAGGAGTTGGAGTGGGATGGCCAGAACATGAAGTTCACGAACATCGGCCCGAACGAGGAGATCCGCATCTTGAAGAAGGATGATTTCAAGGTTGTTGATGGCGATCCGAAGTTCAACAAGATCTACACTGATCCGATCAACGCACAGGCATTCGCTGCTGAGATGATCAAGCACAACTATCGTGAGGGTTGGAAGCTGGTTGACATGCCGAGATAACATTAATCACTAAATAAAAAGATGAAAAAGACAGTTTTATTTGCAAGTGCTGCGCTGATGATGGGCGTATTCGCTTCTTGCGGTGGTGGTCAGAAAGCAGAGCAGGCCGCTGAGGCTGCTGCTCCCGCTGAGGCTGCTGCTCCTACGTACGAGTTGATGACGAACCTGCCTACGGTAGATATCAAGACTTTCCCGCAGGACAAAGAGGGTCGTTATGTGATTTTCGATGGTAAGACTTTCAACGGTTGGAGAGGTTACAACAAGGAGAACGTTCCGGGTGCTTGGACAATCGAGGATGGTTGCATCAAGATCAATGGTTCTGGTAGAGGCGAGGCAGGTGCCGAGAATGGTGGTGACTTGATCTTCATGAGCAAGTTGCAGAACTTCGAGCTCGAATTGGAGTGGAAGGTTGGTAAGGGTTCTAACTCTGGTATCTTCTATTTGATCCAGGAGGTGAAGGATCAGCCGGCTTATATCTCAGCTCCTGAGTGCCAGGTGTTGGATAACGAGAATCACCCCGACGCTAAGTTGGGCGCTGAGCTGGGTATCCGTCAGTCTTCTTCTTTGTATGACATGATCCCCGCGAAGCCGCAGAACGCTAAACCGTACGGCGAGTGGAACAAGGTGAAGATCCTTTGCTACAAGGGTACAGTAGCTCACTACCAGAACGACCAGAACGTGGTTGAGTATCACTTGTGGACTCCGCAGTGGGACGAGTTGCTGCAGAAGAGCAAGTTCAGCAAGGAAAAATGGCCGTTGGCTTATGAGTTGCTGTCTAACTGCGGTGGCGCGAACCATGAGGGTTTCATCGGTTTGCAAGACCATGGCGATGATGTATGGTACCGCAACATTACTGTGAAGGTACTGGACTGATGCTCCAATAGCTACATCATTTGTTTAGCATAAGAAGACGCCCGGGGCCGAAATCTTTGATTTTAGCTTCGGGCGTTTATGCGTTTCAACAATCTGCTTATCAATTTTTCAGACCAACAAATTAATTAATGTATTATGGAACACAGTTATACGAAGACGCAGATGACCTGGCTCATGTTGTTGCGTCTTTTCATCGGCTGGCACTTTATGTATGAGGGACTGGTGAAGATCATGAACCCCAAATGGACTTCACTACCTTACCTCTTGGACTCAAAAGGTTTTGCCTCCGATTTCTTTGTGAAACTAACTCAAGATGAAAGCTTGATGTCATTGGTCAACGTCTGCAACGAGTGGGCGCTGTTTTTGATTGGCTTAGGCTTGACATTAGGTTGCCTCTATCGTTTGGCTTCTGTTGGCGGCATGATCTTGCTGGCCATGTACACCTTATCGCACCCCTCCTTTATCGGTGCGAGCTACCTGCAACCTTTCGAGGGCTCTTACCTCTGGATCGACAAGAATCTGGTGGAGCTGGCTGCGTTAGGTTTGATGTGTGTATTCCCCACCTCACAGATCATCGGCTTCGACCGTGTATTAGGACGTGTCTGCCCCATTTTGAAAAAACTTAAATTCATTTGATTCGCTATGGCAACAGAAGAGACTAAGAAAACTCCCTCGCAGGAGCAAGCGCCCGACAAGGGTCGTCGTGACGCATTGAAGACATTGGCCACTGTGCCTATCCTGGGTGCGATGGCATACGGCATTTACCAGAAACGGAAAGACGCACTGAGAGGCCGTAACATCTCAGATGTCTTTCAGGTCAGCAACAAGCAGGCTTACTACTTGGAGCCGCAGGCCGACAGCAAGAAGATTCGCATAGGCGTGGTCGGTTTCGGTATTCGTGGCAAGCAATTGATGCGTGCCGCTGGTTTCGCTGAGCCGACGTGGATCGACCAGATGAAACAAGCTAACAAAGAGAATAGCAAAGATACCCGTTATCAACAATATATGGAGCAGGATGATCTGAACGTAGAGATCACTGCGATTTGCGACATCTTTGATGTCTATGCGAAGCGTGGACAGCTCGCCGGCTCCAATATCCATCGGGAGGGCTCCGACGGTAAGTTCGGCCCCGCCCCGAAGATTTACAAGACCTATCAAGAGTTGGTCAACGCACCTGACGTAGATGCGGTGATCATCGCCGCTCCCGACCATTGGCACAGCACGATCGCGATGGCTGCTGCTCGTGCGGGTAAGCATGTCTATTGCGAGAAGCCGCTCTCTTGGACGGTGGAGGAGACCTATATGGTGCGTCAGGCTATCAAGGAGACGGGTGTGGTCTTCCAGTTAGGTCACCAAGGTCGTCAGACCGATTGCTACCAGAAGGCAGAGGAGATCATCGGCAATGGGTTGTTGGGTCCGGTCAACTTGATCGAGGTGACCACCAACCGTAACACCCCCAATGGCGCATGGGTCTATGACATCATTGAAGGCTCGAATCCTGACACGATTGACTGGAAGCAGTTCGAGGGCGATCCCGAGCGTATCAAGGAGTATATGAACTATATGACCTCCAACCATCTGGAGCGTTACATAGGTCCGGATGAGCGTAGCAAGTTCAGTCTGGAGCGTTTCTTCCGCTGGCGTTGCTGGTGGGACTACAGTACGGGTCTGTCGGGTGACTTGCTGACACACGAGTATGATGCGGTCAACCAGATCATGCACGTGGGTATTCCGCACTCCGCTACCTCTTCGGGTGGTGTCTATTTCTTCAAGGATGGCCGTACGGTGCCCGATGTGCTGCAGACAACCTTCGAGTGGCCTGATCGTGACTTGACCATGTTGTATAGCGCAACCTTGGCCAGCAGCCGCAACCGTGGTAAGGTGTTTATGGGTCATGAGGCCTCTATGGAGGTTTCCAATATCCTCTCCATCACGGTGGATCAGAACTCCGAGCGGTATGCGGAGAAGATTCAGCAGGGTATCATCCCGACCGATTCTCCCTTCTATACTTATGTGCCGGGACAGAACAGTTCTGACTCGATGACCTCTCCGACGGAGTTGTATTTTGCGAAGCGTGGTTTGCTCTATACCTATGTGAATGGTAAGCGCTACGACACGACGCACCTCCACATCCGAGAGTGGTTGGAGTGCATCCGTCAGGGTAAGAAACCGAGTTGCGATATTGATGCCGCCTTCCAAGAGGCGATGACAGCTCACATGGGTACACGTGCTTACTTGGAGGGTCGCACGATGTATTGGGATCCAGACAAGGAGGAGATTGTCAGAGGCGAGTTCGCTTAATTGGCTTTGGATTATTGATCATTCAGCAAGAGGGAGGTCCTTATTGGGACTTCCCTCTTTTTTTCGCAAAAAAGTGCGACTTTTGTGTAACCTGTTTGCTTGGCCCGTAGTCATATAGGCAAAAACAAACAGGTTGAATCTTTTAAATGGTATAGAAGTATGGATAATGGAGAAACATTGGTAGCTGTATTAAGCGTAATTTGTGCGGTAGGTTTACCGATTGTGATGACGATTTTCATTTGCTATTGGGTATTGACCGGCAAACACAAGGAGCGGATGGCGATGATCGAGCGAGGCATTGTGCCCGAGGAAGCTCAGCGACAGAAGGCGAACCCGAATCGTTACATCGCTTTGCGCAATGGTATGTTGATGGCCAGCTTGGCCATAGGTGCCTTGATTGGTATTTCGATCGAGAGCTGTTTCACGTTCACCAATGAGTGGCATCGGTTGTTGGTGCCGATGATCACGGTGCTGTTTGGTGGCGCAGGCTTCGTGGGCTATTTCTTCTTGGCACGCCATTTGGAGCAGAAGGAGGCCAAAGAGGATTTGTCAAAGGCATTGAACGATTAACCGAGCAGGTGAAGCATGGACGAACGGCAATGGATCGCACGCATCTTGGCAGGAGACATGCAAAGTTTCTCCTACTTAGTGGCGAAGTATGAGCAGATGGCCTTCACCATCGCCTTCCGAATTATTGGGAATCGGGAGGAGGCGGAGGAGGCCACCCAAGATGCTTTCCTGAAGATGTATCGTGCCCTGCCCGACTTTCATTTCGAGAGCAAGTTCTCTACCTGGTTCTATCGCATCGTTTACCGTACGGCACTGACCGCCTTGCGCCAGCAACATCCCACGGTGGACTATGAGGAGTACTGCACCGATTTGACTACGGATGAGATGGATTCCGCCACAGCTTGGCTCGAACGGAAAGATCGCCGGGAGGCCGTGGCTCGTGCTTTGAAACAGTTGCCTTCGGATGAGGCATTGCTCTTGACCCTGTTTTATTTAGAGGAATGTACCATCGAGGAGATCCACCAGATCACCGGATACACCGAGACCAATGTCAAGACGAAGCTGTTTCGGGCACGTAAGCATCTGTATGTAATTTTAAAAGAGAAAATGAACTATCAAACAGCCGATTTATTATGAAGATAGTGGATTTCGAGCGAGATGGATTGACCCATCAGTTGATGGAGGGAATGACGGAGCGCCCCTCTGCGTCGATGAATGCCCGCATCATGGCAATCTTGATGAAAGAGAAGCGTAAAGTGTTTGTCTATACGGTTCGCTTCTGGCTGACACCAAGTGGCTTGTTGACCGGCTTGGCCGTTTACCTGTTGATTGTGGGTAGCCTCATTTTGGGTGGTATGCGCTGGATGAAAGGGACCTTGACAACCGATCTGCCTGCCCATGACCAACTCTTCCCGGTGCTGATCACGCTATGCTCCGGCCTTGCCTTCTTTGTCTTCTTCACTCAGTTGGACAAGTGGCTCCGTTGGCGAGCCAAGCGGGCCCGCTAAAACAGATAGATCATGGTGGCGACTGCCCGATGGTTGGTCACATGATGGTTGCTGCGGATGCGACCTCCATCCGCTTCGTCGATTGTGCCAAACCAGGCAAGGGAAGGCGCATACTCCACACCTAACTTCCAATGCGGGAGATTGTAGGAGAGCTGCCAGTTGGTGGTGAAGAGTTGATCCACTTCCAGTCCAACACCATAGCTGCCACCGACCAAAGGTGTGTTTGCCCCTAAATTCTTCAGATAGCCCACGAAGAGTCCCGGTTTCCATTTCTTGCCATAGACCACGTTCAGCCATGCGGTCGCATGGTGAAAGGGGGCATAGTCTTGTTCGCCTGTGCGAGAGTCGATAGCGGTCACCCCATAGCCTCCCAGCATACAGGTGTGTGCCAGATTGGTTGCATAGAGTGTCTTGGCTGCGATGAACCAATCCTTGTCCTGATATTTGGCATGGAGCTCACCACTCACACCTGTCACTCGCTCACTCACCTTGAAGATTTTACCCTCCACGACGTTTTGCTTGCGGGGCACGATGGAGAGCACATCCACCGCCGCTCCCACTTGCCAGCCTGCTTCTTTTCGGTCGATTCCGAAATAGAATTCCGGCACGCAACTGTTCTTGATGTACTCCTCACTTTTCCCGTTCGGGCCGGTGGAGAGGTATTGCAACTGCCAAAGGGCGGCCGCAGTCAGTTGCCAGCCTTTGTGCTGGTAGCGATAGCGCACCTGTGGGCTGCGGTTGAAGGGTTGAAAAGGAGCTCCTGTGGAAAGGTTGAGCATCTGCGGGGAAACCTCGCCAAAGAGCGGATGCCAGGTTTGCCCAATCAAGACCGCTGATTTGCCCCAATCCAAGTTGGCATAGGCATGACGGATGCGGAGCACCGCCCAGTTGGTGCTGGAACCGCGGAAATCCACCTCCAGTTTCAGGGAACTTTTCGCTGTGCCGATCTGAGGGCCTTTCACATCCAGACCCAGCCGAGAATAGAGCAGGTAGAAACTGCCACTGGGACTGGCATTGAGGTCATTGCCATCCGCATCGTAGGCATGATCTTTCGGATAGAGGAAGAAGAGACCATCGACAATCTCTTGACTGGATCGGGAATCGAGGTAAAGGTCACCACGCACCTGACCATAAAAACTGTACGAAAGATTCTTTTTTTGTGCGCATAACGGAAGGGCCAAGCTAAGCAGGAGCCCTACTAAAAGGGATTGTTTCATGTTTGGACGATCTATATAGTTATCTAAAATATGAGTTTTCTTCGCGAATGTATCTATTTTTGTTGAATCAGCTTGAAGAAAAGAAATATTATTTGTTCCTTTGCCGCCAAGTTGTCAAACAAGGACGGCGAAAAATTTAGCAGTAGTATAAAGATAACATACGCATGGACACAAAGAAATTTTTATTGTCAGAGAAGGATATACCAACCGCTTGGTATAACATCGTGGCCGATATGAAGAACAAACCCCGGCCTATGTTGAACCCCGCCACAAAACAGCCGCTGAAAGAGGAGGATCTCTATCCACTCTTCTCCAAAGGTGTTTCGCATCAGGAGATGAACACCACAGATGCTTGGATCGAGATCCCGGAAGAGGTACGTGAACTGTATAAGGTGTGGCGTCCCACACCGTTGGTACGTGCTTACGGTTTGGAGAAAGCGTTGGACACTCCTGCACATATCTATTTCAAGAACGAGAGCGTCAGCCCGGTTGGCTCACACAAATTGAACTCTGCTTTGGCGCAGGCCTACTATTGCAAGCAGGAGGGTATCACCAACATCACGACGGAGACCGGTGCCGGTCAGTGGGGTGCCGCTTTGTCTTACGCAGCGAAGGCATTCGGTTTGGAGTTGGCTGTTTATATGGTGAAGGTCAGCTACCATCAGAAGCCCTATCGTCGTTCGATCATGCAGACTTTTGGTGCGCAGGTGATCGCTTCGCCGAGTATGAGCACGAAGGCGGGTCGTAAGATCTTGACCGATCATCCCAACTACCAAGGTAGCTTGGGTACGGCTATCTCTGAGGCTGTAGAGTTGGCGATGCAGACACCGAATTGCAAATATACCTTGGGTAGTGTGTTGAACCACGTGATGTTGCACCAGACGGTGATCGGTTTGGAGGCTGAGAAGCAGATGGAGATGGCGGGTGAGTATCCCGATGTGGTGATCGCTTGCTTCGGTGGTGGTTCTAACTTCTCCGGTATCTCATTCCCCTTCATGCGTCACAAGCTGACTGAAGGCAAGGAGGTACGTATCATTGCGGCTGAGCCGGCCTCTTGTCCGAAGTTGACTCGTGGTCAGTTGCAGTATGACTTTGGTGATGAGGCAGGTTATACGCCGTTGATCCCGATGTACACTTTGGGTCACAACTTCGCTCCGGCCAATATCCATGCCGGTGGTTTGCGTTACCACGGTGCTGGTTCTATCGTCAGTCAGTTGATGGAGGACAAGTTGATGGAGGCTGTGGATATTCCGCAGTTGGAGACCTTCAAGGCAGCTACCCTCTTCGCACAGGCAGAGGGCATTATCCCTGCACCGGAGTCTTCCCATGCTATTGCTACGGCGATCCGTGAGGCGGAGAAGGCAAAGTTGGAGGGTAAGCAGAAGACCATCCTCTTCAACCTCTCGGGTCATGGCTTGATTGATATGGCGGCTTACGACCAATACTTGGCGGGTGACTTGTCCAACTATGAGGTAACTGACGAGGAAGTTGCCAATAATCTGAAAGACTTGGAGAAATTGATTTAAGCTTAGCTGGCTTTTAATGCAATATTAAATGCCGTTTCATCGGGTATTACTGTACGGTTAACCCAGCATGAAACGGCATTTACTATGTATGGATTCCGCCATCCTATGCGAAGTATGCCCAAAGAATCGTATCTTTGCCGTTGGAGAATCCGTAAAAAAGGAGTCAGAGCCATGAATTGGAACCAACTTTTATCCGGTAAACGCTTCGGCTTGGAGGCGTATCACGAGCGCAAGCATGAGCGCACCGACTTTCAACGGGATTATGACCGTTTGATCTTTTCGTCACCTTTCCGTCGGTTGCAGAACAAGACGCAAGTCTTTCCGCTTCCAGGTAGCATCTTTGTGCATAACCGATTGACCCATAGCTTGGAGGTATCTTGCGTGGGGCGTTCGTTAGGCAATAACGTATCGAAGGGATTGATGCGGAAATACCCGGAGGGCAGCATCAACTTCCCGGAGATTGGCTCCATCGTCTCTGCCGCTTGCTTGGCGCACGACATGGGCAATCCGCCGTTTGGCCATTCGGGAGAGCGGGCCATCTCAGCCTATTTCTCAGAGGGCAACGGACGGAAGTTGGAGCAGTTAGTGCGCAATGAAAGTGGACGTTGGGAAGATTTCGTTCATTTTGAAGGTAATGCCAACGCCATGCGACTCCTCTCCCACCAATTCGTGGGTCGGCGTAAAGGGGGCTTTGCCTTGACCTATAGCACGCTGGCTTCCATCGTGAAATACCCCTACGCCTCTATCTACGCAGGCAAGAAGGGTAAGTTCGGTTTCTTCCAGTCGGAGGAGGAGAGCTATGTGCAGATCGCAGAGGAGCTGGGCATCGGGCGGCAACCGGAGGCTCCGGAGAAATACCTGCGCTATCCTTTGGTCTATTTGGTGGAGGCGGCTGACGATATCTGCTATCAGGTGATGGACATCGAGGATGCCTGCAAGCTCCATATCCTAACCACCGATGAAGCCATTAACCTGTTATTAGGTTTCTTTGAAGGGGAGAAGCTGGCACATATCCAGCGCACCATGACCATTGTCGATGATACCAATGAGCGCATTGCCTACCTGCGCTCCTGCATCATTGGCCTGTTGGTGGATGAATGCTCGCGGGTATTCTTAGAAAATGAGGAGGCGATCTTGAATGGTAGCTACAACCAGCCGCTGATCGACTGCATCCAGCCTCATGCCAAGGCAGCCTACCAGACCTGTGCGGAGACCGCTTGCCGTAAGATCTATCGGGCAAAAGAGGTCCTGGATGTGGAGTTGGCTGGTTATCACATCTTCAGCCATCTCATTGATGTCTTGATGGAGGCGGTGATGAATCAATCTCATGCATATAGCAAACTCTTGCTGCAACGCATCCCGGAGCAATATGACACACAGGCTCCCACCACCTACGGCAAGATCCAATGTGTGCTCGATTACATCTCAGGGATGACCGATGTCTATGCGCTCGACCTCTACCGCAAGATTACCGGCATGAGCCTGCCGGCGGTTTAATAATCCTCCCGATATTTACTTTCCGTGCGATCTTCCAAGATATTGAGGTAGCTCTTATAACGAGATTCGCTGATCAATCCCTCTTTCACCGCAGCCAAGACAGCGCAACCCGGCTCATGCCGATGGGTGCAGTTGTTGAAGCGGCAGTCAACGGATTGCTTGAAAATCTCCGGGAAATAGTGAGAGATCTCCGTATCCTCCATCTCGATCGTGCCAAACCCTTTGATGCCCGGGGTGTCGATCAGGTAGCCCCCGTCGGGCAACGGAATCATCTCCGAGAAAGTCGTCGTGTGCATTCCTTTGTTGTGATATTCCGAGATGTCGCCGGTACGTAGGTTCACGCCCGGCACCAGCTGGTTGATCAAAGTCGATTTACCCACACCGGAGTGGCCAGAAAGCAGGGTAATGCGATCCTTCAGGTCTGCCCGTAACGCCTCCAACCCTTCACCTTTCTTGGCACAGAGCTTGGCGCAAGGATAGCCAATCGCACTGTAAAGTTCGATCAAAGCCTCCATCAGCTTTACATCCTCGGGCAGATAGCGGTCAATCTTGTTGAATACCAATTTAACGGGAACACGATAGGCCTCGGCGGTCGCCAAGAAACGATCGATAAAGATAGGAGTAGTGATCGGATAGTTCACGGTCACGATCAACATCGCCTGGTCGAGGTTGGCGGCGATGATATGCGCTTGTTTAGAGAGGTTAGAGGCACGGCGGATGATGTAGTTCTTACGCTCCTCAATAGCCGAGATAAAGGCGGTGCCCTCTGTATTTATATCAATCACCACCCGATCGCCCACGGCAATCGGGTTGGTGCTTTTGATATCTTTCAGTCGGAAATTGCCCTTGATCTTACTTTCGATGTCACGTCCATCGTCCGTGCGGACCGTGTACCAACTGCCCGTGTTCTTGATGACAAGTCCCTTCATGCCGTAGGCTTAGACCGTCATGATTTCTTTCTCTTTGGCCGCATACAGCTCATCCACCTTCTTGATATACTTGTCGTGGATCTTCTGCATGTTCGCCTCAGCGTCTTTCTCCACATCCTCGGGCACACCGTCGCTCTTGACACTCTTCTTCAATGCCTCGATCGCATCGCGACGTGCGTTGCGGATGCTGACCTTAGCGCTCTCAGCCTCGCCCTTGCACTGCTTAGCCAACTGTTTACGGCGCTCCTCAGTCAACGGAGGAATACCCAAACGGATCACCTCGCCGTTGTTCTCCGGCGTAATACCTACAGGAGAATCTAAGATAGCCTTCTCAATGTCGCGGATGATCTTCTTCTCCCACGGCGTGATCATGATCGTGCGGGCATCGGGCACCGTCACGGTAGCCACGTTGGAAAGAGGTACCGGCGCACCGTAGTACATTACCTTGACGCAATCCAAAATCTTCGGATTTGCTTTGCCTGCCCGAATGTGAGACAGTTGCTCGTCTAAATAGTCAATGGCGAACGTCATCTTCTCTTCGCCAGCCTTGATGATTTGCTTCGTATCGATCATAAGATTAAATTGTTTTGTTGCTGTAAAATTGTGCTCAAAAGTAATAAAGATTTCCTATAAGACAAATTATTCACTTGCGAAAACGCAACTACACCCTGCGATTGAGGTTGTACGACATAAAAAAGCCGCCAGGCTTGTTGCATCCTGACGGCTCCTTTTTTGTGACTGCCTTTCGTCTCTCACGAGGCTACTCCGCAATAAGAACTTTTTTACATATTATTAATTCTATTTCCCCGCTTGTTCATCCTCACGGAATACTTAGCCCAATGGGCCGCGCAGGGAGATTATTTATTATGAATAAATTTCTTTTGTTCTATTACTTAACCACTACCTTCGTAGCCTCGCCCTCAACAGCAACTACGACTACACCTGCCGGAGCAGCGATCGTTACGTTGTCGGAAGCAGCTACCTGGTTAGCGATTGTCTGACCCAAGATGTTCGATACGGTAATTACCTTACCTGCTGCACCCTGAACCGTTACAACGCCCTGGCCACCGATTATCTGAACACCAGCTGCCTCGATTGCCTCGTTAGCCGTTGCCTCCTCAGTAGTAGCCTCGACGTTGAAGATCTCTGCGTCTGCGATAGCATCCCTGTAAGAAGCGTATTTAGCAACTACAGGTACACCATTCTTAATAGCTACCCAAGCACCAGTATTCTCAGTCGGGATCTTCTTGTCACCCTCGGTCTCGATCATGAAGTCAGCCTCACCTGTGCCAGTCAAGCGCAATGCGAAGACTGCGTTCTTGATACCGTTCTTGTTGTGCTTGTTGTCGCCCAGGAAGATAGAGTCAGCGGCAGCTGTGCTCGGCTGACCGTTGCGATAGATTACCAACGTATCACCGATGTGCTTAGCCTCTACGAAGCCCAGACGAGTGTAACGGGTGTTCCAGATGTAATCAGCAGCATTCTCTGCCAACTCTACAGAGTCTGCGAAGTTAACCAAGTAGCGACCAGTTGCGTAAGCCTGAGTCGGAACCTTGTGACCGCAGTCACCGAACTTAGCGATATAGTCTGCATCGTTGTGCTCGTCGTTCTCCGGACACATCATGCCTGCCTCGTGGTACTCATAGCCCATTACGAACAGATACTGCGGCATAGTAGTCTCGTTGCGTACATAAGCGGTATCAACCGTGATGGCTGCCAACTTATCGTCGCCCTTACCCTCAACACCTAAGAAGTTGATGCCCTTGCCTGCAGAATATACAGAGTTCGCATCCTCATAGAGATACTCCTTAGCCGTAGCGTTCACACGGAAGATCTTCGCGTTCTGAACGTCCTTGTCAGCCAAGCCATCCTCAGCGTTCGTTACGCCCAAGCGACGATACAACGGAGTAGTGGACTTCGTCAAAGCGAAGGCAGAAGTACGAGTAGCAACATCTCCGCAGCAAGCGCACTCCGGACGCAACTCAGCCGTTACATCATCAACACCAACCTTGCCCGTAACACAAAGAGCTCTTTCAGCATTAGGAGTATCAACAACCTCGATCAATGCATAGTAGTGTGTACCATCCACGCAGTTCTGCTCCTTCAAATAGAATACAGAAGCTACTTGCTCGTCATCCGTCAACGTGTACTTCACGGTACCCTTCTCATCAGCGTCATTTACGACATACTTGCCGTTTGCCATCAACTTGTAAGCCACCTTCTCCAACTCATCAGCTACGCCATAAGTCTCCGGCTTAGTATTCGTCGGAACCAAAGTGAAGTCAACGCCCTCAGCACCAACCTTCAAAGTCTCATCAGCTGTCAAACCAACCTCCAGGTTAGCATTAGCAGCAGCCAAACCGCTCAAGTAAGTCAAGCGATAAGTCTCCAACTCAGCCTCGTCCTCAGCGATGCCACGATAGTAGCCCTCCTCAGTCAGCTCAATTGCGTTGAATACATAAATTGTACCACCGAGATTGATCTCATTAGCAGCCAAGCCCTCAGCCTTCACGAACTGCAAGTTAGCAAGATCCATAAAGTTATCTGTGGTCTCACGGTTGATCACCTTCACGGGGCTAACAGCTGCCATCTCGCCGTTCTTGATCACCGGATCAACAACCCACTGGAATGCCGGCATGTGTGTGTACTCTTGCAAAGCCTCAGCAGAGAGACCGAACTCGCTGCAGAAGTTCTCGTAAGCCTTCTTGTCCGTTCCCTTCACGCTGACTACATAAACACCAGCAGGGATAGTTGTGTAGTTCTGAGATACACCGTCAATAGCCATCAAGTTTACATAGTTAGCGGCCGGTTTACCCTCGTCGCAAGTGTAGAACGTGATGACCTTCTCAGTCTCACCCTCCAATGTACAGTGAGAGAGGATCAAATTTGTACCCGCGCCATTGTGAACATCGTCAGCTTGTGTACCCTCTTCAACAGACTCATTTGCATGAACATAAGTCCACTTAGTGTTCATGGAAGCAGCAGCGTTGTAAAGGCCCTCTGATGTTGCCTCTTTCAACTCAACAGCCTCAACCAAAGAGCGAACCCATACTGAGTCGTTAGCCAAGTTCTTGACGAACTGGAAGCGGAAAGCATCATCCGGCAAATTCTCGCCCAATACATCAATTACATTGTAACCATTGGCAGTAGCAACCTCACCATCATTTTTCTTGAAAGATGCTGCAGAAGATGCAATCTGATTGTAAGTCTTATAAGTCTCACCATTGCTCTTATAATAAGAGGTATCGATACGCAGATAGTTATAAGTCAAATTACCCTTCTCATCGATCTTGTTCAAAACAAGATAATTCTCCAAATTATTCGTGTAACCTGCTTTCTTTGCGCGCTCAATTTCGAACGGATTCTTTGCATTGCTTGCCACAAGCTGCTGAGCCTGATACTTCTCAGCGAAGATGTTGTTCTCATTATCCTCACCGAAGTTCAACTGCATGTACTCCACACCAGCCTTGGAAGTCTCTTTGTTCAGATCGGCTGCGCTCAATACATACGTACCTGCCTTAGCGATCTTCAATTTCAAACCAGAATTTGCTTTATAGTCTTTTGTTGCTACCTTCTTCGCAACAACAACACCATTCTCCTCATCCAAGTACATGGTCTTGTCGCCCTTCTCGAAAACAACAGTCAACTCTGTTGCTGTACCGAAAGCAGCGAACTTATTCTCGAACCACTTCCAGTTCGGATAAGCACCACCCAAATTCTTGTCAGCGTCCTTAACCGTAGGATCGTAAGCGAAATACAGACCTGTAGCCTTGTTGGTCAACACGAAACGAGTTACACCACCATCCTCAGTTACCTGCGGCTCGATCTTCCACAACGAATGATTCAATGCGTCCAAAGAGGCCGGCTCATTCACCAACTTAGCTTGGAAGCCATTACCCTCAACGACAGACAAGAACTTACCATCCTTATCCTGTACAAAATAGAATTGTTTAGCGTTCAACTGCTCTTGATTGGCGAAAGCAGCACCCGTGATCAGACCTGCACCACAAGGAGTGTTACTCTTCTCAACAGTATTAGCTGCCTGAACGGTTCCGAACGCTGTAGTCAGCAGGAGACTGGCCACCAGAGTAGAAAACTTTTTGTTCATACGATAAATAATTTAATTGATTAGTAAATATATTATAAATAACTCGTTCTTTTCTGTTGGGAAGGCTTCGCTGAAGGGAGGCGGAAAAAGGGGAAAAATGGGGTGATTCCCACTGTCCGGACTGCTCAACGAAAACGTTCCTAACATTTGAGCACGAAGGCATGCGTATTTTCCTAATCACCAAGGGTTGCTCAAAGAAAAAGATGCGTCACCCCATTTTTCTGAACAAGGGCGTTGGTTTGCGCGACGAAAGCGCCACTTTCTTACATAACTTCGCTTCTCTCTATTTACACGTCATTCGCAAGTCCCTCACTATCTGTGTCTTTGCGGGCTTGACCCGCAAGCTCATCCTCTCTTTTTCTAACGCAACACGTTGCGTCCCTACCCCTTTTATAGGGTGTTCCGCAGGGTCGAGGCCGGCAAGAAAAGATACCTAATATTATATAATGTTCACGCGCGCATGGGGCTCGGACGCAACCTGGATGCAACCTGGACGCAAAGACCTTGCGTCCCTACGGGTTGTGATTATTTTCCCAGTTAGGAAAAAATTTTTCCCTAACTGGGGAGATAAATACGGTTGGTTATCGGCGTAAATTCTATTGCCCGTAATTTCAAAAAACATTGCCCGTAGTTTTGAAAAACGTTGCCCGTAGTTTTTTCTGCCGTTGCCGATGGTTTTTCAAAACAATGCCCGTGATTTTTTCGAACCACGGGCAACGTTTTTGGGGCTGTTTGCTGTTAGAGTTTCAAGGGGGTACCTCGGTAGAAATCGAGGATCTTCGCTCGGAAGATAAAGTCGTACTTGGCTTGTGCCTGCTCCGCCAAGCTCTGGGCATATTTGGTCTTCGCCTCATTGAATTCGAAGACGGTGCTCTTTCCGGCCGCATAGCGCACCTGGGCATAGTCGAAGGCCTCCTTGCTGGCCGCTACGCTCTTGTCGGAGGCTTGGTATTTCTCTTGTGCCGCCGTTGCGTTGTAGTAGGCCTGCTGGATCTCTTTGTAGAGCGTCTTCTTGCTGTTTTCCAGCATCAACTGCTGGTTGTTGATCCCGATGCGAGCTGAGCGCACGCTGTTGCGCACCTGAAAACGGTTGAACAACGGGATGGAGAGCGAGAAGCCGACGATCTTCTGCCCGTTCTGCTTCAACTGATCGCCAAAGGAGCGGGTATCGGCAAACTCACCGCCCATGCTGGTGTGGTAATAACCGTTGCTGTAGGAGGCACCGAAGTTGAGCTTGGGGTAATAGCCCGCCTGCGCCACTTTCAGCATCCGCTTTTGGCTCTCCAACAGATACTCCTGCTCCTTGATCTGCGGTTTAAAGGTCACCGCCTGATCGAAGATAGTTTCCGGGGGCAGGATGCTGCTCATGTTTTCTGCCACGGCATCGGTGATTTGCGGGGTCACGATGTCGAACGAGCGATCGCTCCGCTCTAACTCCAAGCTCTGTGCCAAGTCGAGCAGTGCCAACTGCACATTGTTAGCTGCTTCGGTGAGCGTCACCTCATCCTTCGCCAACTGCGCCTTGATGTCGTAGAGCTGCGAGAGGGGCACCTTGCCGGCATTCACCATCGCCTCGGTTTTATTCACCTGCTCCTTGTCTAAATCCACCTGCAGTTGAGCCACCCGCTGCAACTCCTTGTTGTAGAGCACCTGCAGGTAATAGGAGGCGATGTTGATCGCCAAATCCTCCTTTGCCTTGTTCAGGCTCTCGATCGCCGCTTGCAGGTCGAGCTTACGGGCCGCAATGTCGTTCGGAATCTTGAAGCCATCAAAAATAGGCATATCCAGATTGATGTTGAAGGTGGTGTTGGAGGCGTTCTGATCCACGATCACGCCACTCTTCGAGGTGGAGCGCCCGAACTGGAAGCTCTGCCCCATGTTGGCATTCACCGCCGGCAGCCAGCTGTGCTTGCTGGTGTGCAGCTCCACCTTGCGTGCCTCCGGCTCCTCCACTTTCTGTTTCAACTGGATGTTGTTGGCGTAGGCATAGTCGATGCAAGCCTCCAAGCTCCAAGGAGCCGTTTGCTCTTGCGCCACCGCCGACGTAGTAGCGAGGGTAAGGGAAAATAGTCCCCATAGTATTGTCCGTTTCATGCGCTATCAATTTACTGTTGCATCCGTTTTTTTCTCCTTCTCTTCCGCTTTCTTGTTCGGATCAACCGCCGAGCCACGCACCTTGTCCTGCTCGGTCAGCCCCTCCTTGATCTCGATGTTGATGCCATCCGAGAGGCCCACCTGCACCTGCCGACGCTCGAACAATTGCTCCGGCTGCTCCTGCTTCACGATCTGCACGAAAGCAGAATCGCCACTGAACTCGATCGTGCTCTCCGGAATGGTCAGCACGTTCTCCACCCGCTTCAAGACAATCTCCGCATTGGCACTATACCCCGCACGAATAAAGGCATCCGACGGAATGGTCACCGCCGCCTTGATCTCAAACTGAATAGCGCCGTTCTTCTCCACACCCTTCGGAGAGACATACTCCAACCGTGCGTCGAAAGTGCGGCTCTCCATCGCTCCGACCGTCAGCTTGATGGGCATTCCCTCGTGAATGCGTCCGATCTCCGTCTCATCCACATTGCCTTTGAAGATCATATCGCCCATATCGGCAACCGTTGCGATGGTCGTTCCATCGTTGAAGTTGTTCGCCTGGATCACGGAGTTACCCACCTTCACGGGAATATCGAGAATCATACCGGTGATGGTGCTGCGAATCTGTGTCGTACTGGAAACATTGGAGTTCTTGGCGATACCGTCGCGGATGATCTCCAACGCACTCTGCGCATTGTCTCGCTCCTCGACCGCCTTCAGGTAGTTTGCCCGGCTCACGTCGAAATCCTCCTGGGCAATCACCCCCTTCTGGAAGAGCTGCTCGTCGCGCTTATAGGTCTCCTCCACCTGCTTCAACGAGATCTCCGCCACATTCACGCGGCTCTCGGCACTGTTGAGCTGCACCATCTCGGGGATCACCTTGATCGTAGCGATGATGTCGCCCGCCTGTACCATCTGACCCGCCTCTTTCCGCAGCTCGGCGATGATGCCGGAGATCTGCGGTTTGATCTCCACCTCGTAGCGCGGCTCCACATTACCCGTCGCCACCGTCTTGGTCTCCACCGTCTCCCGCTTCGGCGAGACAATCTCATAGACCGTTACCTCCGGTTGCGATTTCTTCCACAAAAAATAGAATGTACCCACAACCACTGCACCAATGCCCGTGAAGAGGGCGATGCGTAAACTCTTTCTAATCCATTGTTTCTTCATGACAACAATATGCTTTCAAAATTCAAAACTCAAAATTCAAACTTTCTATTCGTTCTATTCTTCCCGTATCGCGTCGATCGCCTTGATCTGCATCGCACGCCAAGCGGGGATCAATCCCGCCAGCAGTCCCGCCAAGAGCAAGATAAAGGTAGCGGCCAATGCCACTTGCAGACTCACCGCAGGATGCAACAGCATACTCTCGCCCTCCGGCTCACCGATCAAACGATCCACACCATCCAAGAGGAAGACACCGGCACTCAATCCCGCCAAACCTGCCAACGCCGTGATCAACAAGCTCTCGCTCATGATTTGCGAGATGATGTTCCAAGGCTTGGCACCCAATGCCCGGCGCACGCCAATCTCTTTCGTACGCTCCTTGACCGTCACCATCATGATGTTACTCACACCAATGATGCCCGCCAACAGCGTGCCTATACCCACAATCCACACCAAGATGTCAATACCCATAAAAAGGTTGTTGAAGGTCTCGAACTGCGCCGCCAAGTTGATTGCGGAAATGGCTTGCGGATCGGTCGGGGAGATATAGTTTTGCTCCTTGATGATACTTTTGATCTTGTTGATCACCGGCAGCATCTCTACGTCCGGTTCAGCCGCCACACAGAGGAAATGGATGATGTCTCCTTGGTTCAACGTCTGCTGCATGGTGCTGAAAGGCAGGAGCACGCACTCCTCCGAACGACCACCGATGTTCACGCCAGAAGCTCGCTGCTGCACCACGCCCACCACTTGGTAGTAGATGCCATTCACCCGGATATACTTACCGCAGGGGTCCTCATCCTTGAAGAGCACCTCCTTCACCTTGATACCGATCACACAGACCTTACGATGCTCCCGCTCGTCCATCTCGTTGAGCAACCGCCCATCGTGCAACCGTTGCGTCTCGATCTTGAAATAGTCAGGATGGATGCCCTTCACGTTGAAACTGCCACTCATCATGCCATAGACAATGTTCTTGTCCGAACTGTTTCCCCAGATGATCGGGGAGATCGCCGCCAGCTCCTTCACCTCCCGCCGGATGCTCTCCACATCGCGGTTGCGCATGTCCCACTGCCGTCCCTTGTTGAATCCCTTATACGATTCGCTGGTGCGATCCGCAAAGAAGAAGGCAGAATTGGTCGCAAAGCCATTGACACTCTTCATGATGCCATTCTGCATGCCTCGACCGGAACCTAACAGAATCACCAGCATCAGGATGCCCCAGAAGACCCCAAAGCAGGTCAGCAAACTGCGCGTCTTATTGCGGGTGATGGTCACCCAAATCTCTGTCCATCTGTCTAAATCAAACATACTCATTCCTCCTTTCTTACTCCGCCCGCATCGCCTCAATCGCCGTCACATGAGTCGCTTTCCGTGCTGGGAAATAGCCCGCTAACACGCCAGCCACGATAATCAACAGATTCGCCGAGAGCGCAATACCCAGATCTACCGTTGGGTTGCGGAAAATCGAGAGATCCTCTCCCATGTTCTCCCCGGCCTGCTGCGCAGCTTGCGCCGTCTCCATCGCCGAGTTGATCAACTCCGTCACCCCAATGCCCGCTACCATACCCACATAGCCAAACACTGCCGTCACCAAGATTGACTCCGTGATCACCAATCCCAAGATCGAGGCCGGCTTGGCCCCTAATGCCTTGCGAATGCCAAACTCCTTGGTGCGCTCCTTCACGGTGATCAGCATGATGTTGCTCACGCCCACGATACCCGCCATCAAGGTGCCGATACCAATGATCCAGATGAACAGCGTAATCGCATTCACCATATTCCCAAACATCTGGAACTCCGAAGCCATGCTCCAAAAACCAATCGCATTCTCATCGCTGGGATCATACTGGTGGCGACGAGCCATCCAGGCCCGGAACCGCTGCTCAAAAGCTTTGTTTGCCTCCTCCGTGTCGAGTCCATCTACGGCAAAGGTGATATAACCAAATCCATACCCTTTGTTATAAAGCATCTGGGCCACCGTGAAAGGGATATAGGCAGGAGCGTTATTACTCTTGTTATCATCATTATAGACACCGACTACCTGAAACATGCTGTCGCCACAACGTACATATTTGCCCACAGGAGATTCCTTGCGGAACAGCACCTCCGCCATACGGGGACTCAGCACGATCACTTTGCGGCATTCCCGCATGTCCTGCTCATTGATGAAGCGACCATTCTTCGTATCGACATTCACATAGCGGATCTGCGCATAGTCGGGAGAGACACCATTGGTCTCGCCTGTCAGATATTCCCGATTATAGCTGATCGTATCACTATGAGAGATTGAGGCAGAGACTAAGCTCACCTCGGGGAAAAAGATTTTCAAGTCCGTCAAGTCCTCTTCCTTGAAGTTGATCCGTCGATTCTCTTGCATCCCTTTCCAAGGTTTAGTCGTATAGCGTGTCCACGACTCCACACTGTTGGTAGCGAAGTTTCGAAAATTATAAAAAATGCCATTCCGCAAACCGTTGCCCGCTCCCAGCATGACAATCAGCATAAAGATGCCCCATGCCACGGAGAAACCGGTCAAGAAGGTACGTAGCTTGTTCTTCTGGATGGTGCTCCAAATCTCCCGGAAGTTGTCAAAATCAAACATGGCCCTGCCCTTTCTCTATCTTCCAGATCAGCCCATCCTTCACCCGGACAATCTTGTCCGTCGCATCCGCCACCGATTGCTCGTGGGTGACAATCACCATCGTCATCCCCTCCAAGTTCACCTGACGCAGGAGCTGCATCACCTCCACGGTAGTCTTACTGTCCAACGCGCCGGTCGGCTCATCGGCCAGGATGATGCGGGGCTTGGCAATCAACGCCCGGGCAATCGCCACACGCTGCTTCTGTCCGCCACTCATCTCGTTGGGCATGTGCTCTGCCCAATCCTTCAAGCCCACCATATCCAAGTATTCCAACGCCATCGCATTGCGCTTCTTACGGCTCACCCCTTGGTAGTAGAGTGGCAAGGCCACATTTTCCATCGCATTCTTGAAAGAGATCAAGTTGAACGACTGGAAGATAAAGCCAATCGTACGGTTGCGGATCTCCGCCGCCCGACTCTCGCTCAGGTCCTTGATCAACTGCCCATTCAGCTTATAGGTGCCGCTGTCGTAGGTATCCAAGATGCCCAATATATTTAATAAGGTAGATTTGCCGGAGCCGGAAGCTCCCATGATGGAGACCATCTCCCCCTCTGCCACGTCCAGATCAATGCCTTTCAAGACATGCAATGGAGCACCGTTGTTATACGTTTTGTTAATCCCTCTCAGTTCAATCATCATGACTATACCTTTTATGTTTATTCATTAGACGCACGCAACGACCAATAGGTTACGCCATCCTTGCTTCTTTTGCTCGCCACAAAAGTATGTATTCTTTATATACCTTGTATCGCAAAGTACTACTATTTAATCTAACTTAACATGAAAGGAGGCGTACCCCAACCAGGCCTGCGCTTTCCAGGACAGGAATTTTGTTTTTGCAGCGTTATTCGTACCTTTGCGCCGTGCGCACCGATAAAGGGTGCGCAGACAGATCAGATGGAACCATTCATTCACCTACATGTACATACCCAATACTCCCTGCTCGACGGACAAGCCTCCATCGACGCATTGATCGACAAAGCGTCTAAAGATGGGATGCGGGCTATCGCCGTAACCGACCACGGCGTGATGTTCGGCATCAAGGAGTTTTTCAACAAAGTCAACAAGAAAAACAGCAAGCCGCAAGGCGTAATCAAAGATAGCGAGAAGGCCTTGAAACCCCTCTTGGCCAAAAGCGACCCTACCGCCGAAGAGCAGCAACAGATCGCCGAGTTGCAAGAGAAGATCGCCGAGGCGAAGGCTTCCATCTTCAAACCGATTTTAGGGTGTGAATGCTATTGCGCACGAAACGGTCGCCATAGCAAGTTGGCCACCCAAGACGACCGCAGCGGATGGCACCTGATCGTGCTGGCCAAAAACAAGAATGGCTACAAGAACCTGATCAAGATGGTCTCCCTCTCTTGGACAGAGGGCTTCTATGGTCGCCCGCGTATCGACAAGGAGCTGTTGGAGAAATACCACGAAGACCTGATTGTCTGCTCCGCCTGCTTGGGCGGTGAGATCCCGCAACTGATCCTGAAAGGACAGCTCGACAAGGCAGAAGCGTCGGTGCTCTGGTTCAAGCAGCTATTTGGCGAGGATTATTACTTAGAGATGCAGCGCCACGAGACGCATGATCCGAATGCCGACTGCACCATCTATCCACATCAGGTAGAGGTGAATAAGGTGCTGGTAGAACTGGCGCGTAAACACAACATCAAGCTGATCGCCACCAACGATGTACACTTCGTGAACGCCGATGACGCAGAGGCCCATGACCGACTGATCTGCTTGAGCACCGGCAAAGACCTGGACGATCCGAAGCGTATGCGCTACTCCAAACAGGAGTGGATGAAGACCACCGCCGAGATGAACGCCATCTTTGCGGATATTCCGGAGGCACTGAGCAACACGTTGGAGATTGCCGACAAGGTGGAGTTCTACTCCATCGATAGCGGCCCCATCATGCCGACCTTCAACATCCCCGAATCGTTCGGCACGGAAG
Source organism: Parabacteroides sp. (assembly GCA_022775005.1). Taxonomy (GTDB): domain Bacteria; phylum Bacteroidota; class Bacteroidia; order Bacteroidales; family Tannerellaceae; genus Parabacteroides. The sequence continues at coordinate 31,594 of JALFJR010000096.1, read as the reverse complement.
AGGAGTATCGGAAACGGTTGACGGAGAAGGACCTGTTCGATGAGTTTACCCGTGACGAGAATGGCAATGTGGTATTGAGCGAAGAGGATGCCAACGCCAAGATCAAGAAACTGGGCGGCTACGATAAACTCTACCGTATCAAATTAGAGGCTGACTACTTGGCGAAGCTAACCTATGATGGCGCCAAGCCGCTCTATGGCGATCCCTTGAGCGAGGAGGTGAAAGAGCGCCTCAACTTCGAGCTGCACATCATGAAAACGATGGGTTTCCCCGGTTACTTCTTGATCGTGCAAGACTTTATCCGGGCCGCACGTGAAGAGTTGGGTGTATCTGTCGGACCGGGTCGTGGTTCAGCGGCCGGTTCAGCAGTGGCCTATTGCTTAGGAATCACCAAGATCGACCCCATCAAATATGACCTGCTGTTTGAGCGTTTCTTAAATCCGGATCGTATCTCCTTGCCGGATATTGATACCGACTTCGATGATGACGGACGTGGCGAGGTGCTGCGCTGGGTAACCGATAAATATGGCGCAGAGCGTGTGGCGCACATCATCACCTACGGCACGATGGCTACGAAATCGGCCATCAAGGATGTAGCGCGTGTGCAAAAACTTCCCTTGGCGGAATCCAATCGCTTGGCCAAGTTGGTGCCGGATAAGATTCCGGACATGAAGAAATTCAAGCTGGGCGATGCCATCAACTATGTGCCCGAACTGCGAGAAGCAGCCAATGGTCCTGATCCGTTGGCACGCGACACCTTAAAATACGCACAAAAGTTGGAGGGCAACGTGCGCAACACCGGCGTGCATGCCTGTGGTGTCATCATCGGCCGTTACGACATCTCCGATGTGGTGCCAGTCAGCACCGCCAAAGATAAAGACACCGGCGAAGAGATGCTGGTCACGCAATACGAAGGCTCCGTCATTGAGGAAACCGGCCTGATCAAGATGGACTTCTTGGGTTTGAAGACACTCTCCATCATCAAGGAGGCCATCGAGAATGTGCGACTGACCACCGGGAAGGATTTGGACATCGATCACATCAGCTTGGAGGATCCGGCTACCTATAAACTCTATTGCGAGGGACGCACCACCGGTACGTTCCAGTTCGAGTCTGCCGGTATGCAGAAATACCTGAAAGAGCTTCAACCCTCCAAGTTTGAAGACTTGATCGCCATGAACGCCCTCTATCGTCCGGGCCCGATGGATTACATCCCCTCGTTCATCGCCCGTAAGCAGGGACGGGAGGAGATCAAATATGACATCCCCGTGATGGAACGTTATCTGAAAGATACCTACGGCATCACGGTCTATCAAGAGCAGGTCATGTTGCTGTCTCGTCTGTTGGCCAACTTCACCCGTGGCGAGAGCGATGCTTTGCGTAAGGCTATGGGTAAGAAACTGATCGACAAGATGAACCACCTGAAAGGTAAGTTCATGGCGGGCGGTCAAGCCAACGGCTACAAAGAGGAGACACTCAACAAGATATGGGCCGATTGGGAGAAGTTCGCCTCGTATGCCTTCAACAAGAGCCATGCGACCTGCTACTCGTGGGTGGCTTACCAGACTGCCTACCTCAAGGCCAACTATCCTTCGGAATACATGGCGGCGGTCTTGAGCCGAAGTCTGAGTAACATTGTCGATATCACGAAGTTCATGGATGAATGCAAGGCGATGGGCATCCAGGTGCTGGGTCCTGACGTGAATGAGTCTATCCTGAAGTTCAGTGTCGATCAGCATAAGAACATCCGTTTTGGATTAGGAGCCGTGAAGGGAGTCGGCGAATCGGCAGTGCAGAACATCATCGAGGAGCGCAAGCTGCATGGCCCCTATCGAGACATTTTCGACTTTGTGGAGCGTGTCAACTTGAGCAGCTGCAACAAGAAGACGGTCGAGTCGTTGGCCTTATCCGGCGCATTCGATAACTTTGGAATCCAACGCGAGCAGATCTATGCCGAGAATGCCAAAGGCGAACAATTCCTCGACACGCTTATCCGCTACGGCAACAAATACCAGATGGACAAGACCACCGCAGCCAACACACTCTTCGGTGCGGATGAATTTGTTGCGATCGCCAAGCCGGAGATTCCCACCTGTGAACGCTGGAGCGACCTGGAGCGATTGAACAAAGAGAAAGAGCTGGTAGGTATCTACCTCTCCGCCCACCCGTTAGACGAGTATCGCATCATCTTGCAATATGTCTGCAACACCGGCACAGTAGAACTCAATGACCGAGAGACCCTGCAAGGGCGTGAGATCCTGCTGGGTGGCATAGTGACGGGATTCCGCGAGGGCATGACGAAAACAGGCAAACCCTTTGGCATCTTGAAACTGGAAGATTTCTCCGGCAGTGGAGAGATTGCGCTCTTCGGACAGGATTACATCGACTATGGACGCTACGGCAAGATTGGCATGTATCTGTTGGTTGCCGCACGGGTAGAACCCGGACGATGGGATCCGAAGAAGTTAGACTTCAAGATCGGCTCCATCCGGCTGCTGCAAGATGAGAAAGACAAACTGATCGAAAAGATCAGCATCATGGTTCCTATTCATGGGTTAGACGATCCGACAATTGGCGAGCTATCCGCCCTGATCAAGAAGCATCCGGGCAACAGTCTGCTCTATTTCAAAGTGGTAGATGCCGAACATAATATCACGTTGAATCTGTTCGCTCCGAAAACCAAAATACAGGTGACACGAGATCTGGTGGACTATCTTGCCGGGAATGAGAATATTGATTTTAAAATTAATGGCTGATAGGTTACAGTAGCAAAAGAATTTGTACTTTTGGCCCCGCAAAGAGCATGACAATAAATAAAGCAATCATATATAAATCAATAAACACATGGCATTACAAATCACAGATGCGAACTTCGCAGAGACATTGAATGAGGGTAAACCAATGGTGTTGGACTTCTGGGCTGAATGGTGTGGTCCGTGCCGCATGGTTTCACCGATTATCGACGAGCTGGCCAATGAGTACGCCGGTCGAGTAAACATCGGTAAAATGAATGTGGATGAGAACGACGATGTCGTTGCCCAATTTGGTATCCGCAACATCCCGACTGTCTTGTTTTTCAAAGATGGACAAATGGTAGATAAGATCGTAGGCGCAATGCCGAAAGACAAGTTTGTCGCAAAGATTGAGTCTTTACTCTAATACAAGCGTAAAGAGATCGTCAACCAAACAAAAGAGCCGCAGCTTTTGCAGCGGCTCTTTTGTTTGGTTAGTTCTGTCCACACCCACTTACAGGGTACGTCCTTTGAACACATTCGATTGAGCATAGGGATAAAGTTCTCCGTCGAACGAAATCATGTTGCTATTGAAATTCGGATAGACCGTTGCACGGCAACGATTCGTACCCTTCGTCATACGGAAGCTGACACGCGCTGAGATACCTGTGCCCTGCACCTGAAACTCATACGTGATATTCCCTTTCTTGTCTGTTTTCGACTCAATATGGGAAGCATTGCCTTCCACAGTGATACCTCCCATTCCATTCGGGCCACTGATCACGCTATTCGTAGCCAGCTGAACCGTGGCCTTTCCATCTTTCAACGAGACAAAGTTCGTCGTGCTCGAAACATACTCGGAGCGACCTCGTTTAAACTCCACCCGTGTAGCCTCCAACACAAACTCCTGTTGCTCAAGAGCCTTCACCGCCAAGGCATACTTGGCATTCAGCTCGGCCTCCTCAGCAGCTTTCTTTGCCGCTTTCTCTGTCTTCTTGTCCACCTTTTTGCCAGTGGTCTGCGCTTGTGTCATTCCGATACCGCCGCCTATCAGCAACAGCATCAACGCTAAAATCAATCGTTTCATATACTTAATTATTATAATTGATGTGCTTCTCAACTACTAAACAGTGAGCGAAGATAATGTTAATTAGAAAAAAGAGGCATCTCTCGATGCCTCTTTCTACAAACTAAATGATAAAAAATATGTGGGGAAGGTATTAATTCAAATTCGTCAAGTTAGAAACCGAACTGTCCTCAACAAAGGAAACAGGAGCCGCCAAGAGACTCTTATCCGTATTGTACTTCAAAGTGAAGGTTTTATCACCCTCGTAAGTCTTTACTTTCACACGCAACTCAACCGTCTCCCCCTTCGTATCGGGCAAGGAAGAGAGATTGAAAGCTACACGTCCGGCCGCAGAGTAGTAAGCGGGATCGTCGAAAGCATTGTGGCGGAACTCCAATGAATAGGGGTCATTTTCCGCATCTGTCTGCAACAGGTTGATGAAATGCGCCTTTTGGCCACCCCAATTGGTGATGAAATAGACATTCAGATAGCCATCGCCCACCCAAATGCTGGACTCGTTCGGAATGCTCACTGGCGAAGTGCCATAGATAGAATCATTGGCCGCTCCCTCATTCTTGGCAATCGGTTTCGTCAAGATATCGTGGATCGCATTGACTTTGACATAATAAGCGAAGCCTCCCAAGTTACTCTGCGTAGAATCGCCCAGAATAGTGAAGTTCACATACGCCCGCTGATCTACCTTGGGCTCATAATTGGGATAATTGGTCGCAGCTGGCCAAAGCGTCTCACCATTGTCGAGACGCAAGAAATAACTATTGTCTCCCTGCGGAACTACGGTAGCCACCGCTACCCACATATCGTCTAACGAATAACTATTGTCATCGTCATCTAAACATGAGGGTAACAGAACCATCATACAAGCCATGCATACTAACCAGAAAAAATACTTTACGTTCTTCATATCGTTTTATCTCCTTTTTTAATGATCTCATAAACGTAGATGCGATCTAACGAAAAAGGCTGCAAAACGATCTAATAAAAGTTGTTAATCGACAACCAGCTATCACTGCCCGTAACAGCCGGGTTTACTGAGCTCGTAAAGCCGCAATCATGCCTTGTGCTGCACGTCGGGAGGCACCCGGCTCACCCAATCGCTCGATGACCTCATCATAGCCCGCCAACATACGTTGGCGATAAGCCGGATCCCGCACGATTCGGGCCAGCTCCGCATGGATGTTCTCCTCGGAAAAGCGAGCACCGAACAGTTCCTGTACAATCTCCCGACCACCGATCAGGTTAACCAAAGAGATAAAAGGCGTATGGAAGAAATGCTTGAAGATAAAGCTGGCCAAACGGCCAGCCGCCACATAATAGCACACCACTTGGGGCACTCGGAACAGGGCGGTCTCTAACGTAGCCGTACCCGAGGTCACCAATGCTACGTCGCTATGCAGCAACAGATCATAGGTCTGGCCATAGACAATCTGGGCTGAGGATTCTGCTAAGAAAGGGGTGTATAAAGCGGGATCAATCCCCGGTGCACCTGCAATCACCGGTTGGTAAGCAGGAAAGGAAGCGGCAACCCGCAGCATCGTCGGAAGGTTGGAACGAATCTCCTGCTTACGGCTACCGGCTAAAAGCGCTAAAAGCGGACGATCAGTCTGCAAACCTGCGGCTTGGCAAAAGGTCGCTCGATCCACCGCTTGCTTCGTCCGATAGTCAGCTACCGCATCCACAGAGGGATTGCCCACATAATGCACTGGATAATGCAACCGTTCAAAGAAGGCCGGTTCAAAGGGTAAAATACAGAACATCTGATCCACGTAACGCCGGAAATCCTTGATGCGATACTGTTTCCAGGCCCATATCTTCGGTGAGATGTAATAATAGACCGGAAGCCCCAACTGTTGCTTCACGAACTTCGCAATCTTCAAGTTAAACCCCGGGTAGTCGATTAGGATCACAACATCGGGTTGATAGCGACGAATATCGGCTTGACAGGTACGCATATTGCGCATAATTGTACCTAAGTTTCGCAACACAGGGAGAATACCCATGAAAGCCATCTCCCGGTAATGCTTCACCAACGTACCGCCTACTGCGGCCATCAAGTCGCCTCCTAAGAAACGGAACTCTGCTTGGGAATCCTCTTCCCGCAACGCTTTCATCAGGTTGGAGGCATGTAAATCGCCGGAGGCCTCGCCCGCTATCAGGTAATATCGCATCAGCCGGTTAGAGTTGCCACTCGCGGAGTGTGTTCATGAAATCGTAGTCCGTCACATCCACCTTGCAGGGAACCAAGGAGGCATACCCACAATCCAGGGCCAACATATCATTTTCCGGATGGATAGGCTTAGCGCTCTCAAAGTCACCTGTCAACCAAAAGACCGACTCACCACTGGCATTCTCTGAACGTTTATACTCACGCACCCAACGACCATCCGCCTGACGGCAGACCTTGATGCCTTTGACATGCGGCAACTTCGGCACATTCAGATTCAAGAAAGTACCATGTGGCAATCCTTCTCGCAGCACCCGACGAGCCAACAGACGACCTAAGCGACAACATTCCGTAAAATCCGCATCCGCATGATGATCGAGCAACGAAACACCAATTGACGGTATATCGAAGATACAACCCTCCTCCGCAGCTCCCATCGTGCCGGAGTAGTTGACACAGATGGCCATGTTCCCACCATGATTGATGCCTGACACCAATAGATCCGGCTGACGATCCAAGACCTCATTGAGTGCCAACTTCACACAGTCCACCGGCGTACCTGTACAGCTATAAATGGTCAGGCCAGGTTCCTGCTTGATCAATTTATACTTAATGGGAATCAGTGAAGTAATTGCACTACCCATGCCTGAGCGTGCACCATCCGGCGCAAACACCACCAAGTCGCCCAAATCACGCAGGCAGACAGCTAATTCGTTAATACCCTTTGCTTGATAGCCATCATCGTTCGTAATCAGGATCAAAGGTCGATCCGAGGAGTTCTGCATGTTGAATGTTGAGTTATGAGTTGCCATATAAAATAGGATACTATGCTTTTGCGGCAAAGATAAGGAATTTATACCAAACATAAATAACAACACCCTTCAACATACTGCTGAGGCTGATCGCCCACCAAACACCTTCCACACCTAAGCCTCCAGCTGCCAATCCATTGGCCAACGGGATACGGATAAGGTTGCAGGCAATGCTGATCAAAGCCGGCGGGAAGGTACGACCAATACCGTAGAAGACGCCTTGTGTAGAGATCTCTACCATCATTAAGATCATGGAATAACCATCAATACGCAAGAAAATGCCGCCTGCCTCATAAGCTGCCTGCTCCGGTACGATCACCGAGAAGACCTCACTGCCCCAGAAGACAAAGAGCAAGGTGACCAAAGCCCCTATCAACATCGTCATCTGAAGCGTAAGAGCATAGGCTCTTTGAATCCGCTCCGGTTTCTGGGCCGCAAAGTTCTGTGCCGTGAAAGCGCTCAATGCCGTACTGAAGCCCTGCGACGTGTTCCAAGCAATCGCCTCCATCTGTCCGCCAGCTGTTAAAGTCATCAAACCAATGTGCCCACCATAGGTAGAGGCTGCCCGTCCCATCAACAGGTTGATCACCGCAAAGAAACTATTCAACATAGCGACAGGCATACCCAAACGCACGATATGCCAAGCATAATGCCTCTGCAAACGAGTAAAGAAGGAGAATCCGCCGAAAAGCGGTTGCCGTACTTTGAGCTGATAGACAAACAGCAGGCAAACCACTGCTTGCGAGATCCAAGTAGCCCATGCAGCACCTGCCGTGCCCAATCCCAACACGAAGATAAAGAAGGGATCGAGCAGCATGTTGAGGCACAAGCCCATACCACTAATATAGAAGGGAATCTTACTCCATCCAGCCGCATTATGGATACCTGTGAAAGCGGCCGAGAGAAAAACAAAAGGAAAAGCCGTTGCAACAATACGCAGGTATTGCACTGCCTGCAAAGCAATCGGCTCCTCCAATTTATACAATCCAATAATCGGGTGCGCCAAACCGAAAAGAAGCACACCCCAACAGAGAGTGATCAGCAAAGAAAGTGTCAGGTTGTGCGAAGCGTAAGCACGGGCATCCGCCATGTTGCGTGCGCCAATACTCTGCCCAACACCCACCTCCGCACCTACCTTATTTAAATAGGAAAGGGAGTTGGTCATCCACGTCAAAATACCAACCGCACCGATGGCCGCAACGGCCTCACTGCCTAAGCGTCCCACCCAGGCCATATCCGTCAGGCTATAAGCCATCTGGATAAAAGAGGTGCCCATGATCGGCATGGCCAAATGGAACAGTTGCCGACCAATCGCCCCCTCTGTCAGATTCTTTGCTCCAAGCACAACGCTAAATTTTAAATTTTGAATTTTGAATGATAATTCAAAACTCAAAACTCATAATTTTAAAGTTGAATCATCAGCTCTTTCATCATCTCTCCGGTCTTCTGACGAGCATCAGCCACATCCAGACCACGAGCCAACAAGACAGCCATACGGCGATGCCCATGCACCTCTGGCTTGCCAAAGAAACGCATCTGTGTATCGGGCTGTGCCAACACCTTATCCAAATTACCCAAAGCCAAATGATCGCTATCTCCCTCAACCACAACCGCACGAGAGGCTCCAGGGCCATGGAATGCGATATTCGGAATAGGCAAGCCCAAAACGGCCCGTGCATGCAATGCGAATTGAGACAGGTCTTGCGTGATCATCGTCACCATACCCGTGTCATGCGGACGGGGAGAGACCTCGCTAAAGATCACCTCGTCCCCCTTCACAAACAGCTCCACACCGAAAATTCCACGGCCGCCCAAAGCTTCCGTAATCTTTCCGGCAATCTCACGCGCTTTCGCTTTGGCTTCCGGACTCATAACTTGCGGTTGCCAAGACTCCCGATAGTCACCATCCACCTGCACGTGGCCTACCGGCTCTAAGAAAGAGGTTCCTCCAATGTGACGGACCGTCAACTGCGTAATCTCATAATCAAAATTGACAAAACCCTCAACAATCACCTTACCAGCACCGGCACGACCACCCTCTTGTGCATAATGCCAAGCCGGATCAATATCTTCCTCCTTACGGATCACACTCTGTCCATGACCACTGGAGCTCATGATCGGCTTCACCACGCAAGGCATACCAATAGCTTTCACCGCCTCTTTGAACTCCTCCTCCGTAGCTGCGAAGCGATAAGGCGAGGTAGGCAAGCCCAACTCCTCTGCGGCCAAACGACGAATACCCTCACGATTCATGGTCAACCAAGTTGCTTTAGCAGTTGGAATCACATGATACCCCTCCTTTTCTAACTCCAACAAGGTAGTGGTTGCTATTGCCTCCACCTCGGGTACGATGTAATCCGGTTTCTCTTTCTCAATGATCTCACGCAAGGCCTTACCATCCAACATGGAGACCACATAGGAGCGATGCGCCACCTGCATCGCAGGCGCATTGGCATATTTATCCAAGGCAACGACCTCCACACCATAGCGTTGCAACTCGATCACAAACTCTTTACCTAATTCACCAGATCCGCACAGCACGACCTTTGTTGCTGTCGGAGAATAAGGAGTACCAATTTTAACCATATAGCTTTACAAGATTATTCCATTCTATTTGGCGACAAAGGTAGTATTTCTTTCCTGATTCACCCTGTGAAATCATTTAGAGTTTCTATCTTTGCTCACGTTAGCAAAAGAGTAACTGCGATGATGAAACATATCTATTATCTCCAAATGATATCGGCCACCTGTGCTTTGGCCGTATTGTGCAACAGCTGTGCCTCCATGCACTCCGCTACCCGGGCGCAAGTGGCCACGCAAAGCGGACTGATGCTGGGCAGTGGCTTTGGAGCTGCACTCGGAGACCAGATCGACAGTCGACACGGCTCTTTCTGGGGTTCCCTGTTGGGCGGTGTAGCAGGTATGGCCATTGGTGCGGCAGCAGCCTCCTCCTACGACCAACAGCAGAAAGGCGAGACACAAAAAGAACATACCTACTCAGAAAGCAATCCCCGTCGTGTTTCTCGTGTCAATTACGAGCAGGGGCCGGAGCTGACCATCAGTGACATCATGTTGCGTGACCGGAATGGTAACCAGCGCATCGACGCCGGAGAGGATTGCCAAATCTCCTTTATCATCGAGAACGTGGGCAACCGCCCTGCCTACGACGTACGGCCTTCCCTCAAAGCCAAAGGCAATGGCAAACGCATCCTACTCTCTCCGCCCAAGAGCATCCAACAAATTGCAGAAGGCCAGAAGATCAGCTACACCGTGCAAGCCAGGGCGACCGAGAAGCTTAAGAGTGGCACGGCGGAGTTTGTCATCCTGCTCGAAGACAGCCGAGATCTGGTGCTTTGTGAGGAACCCTTCTCTGTCAATACAGGCGGCAAGCGTTAAGCGACGCAAAAAGTATCGCCATTTTGGTAAAAACATTTGCGTAAACGTAATGTTTTTGCTTTCAGTTTGCATTATCTTTGCCTCAGTATTCTACTAATTCAACAAACAAATGAGTAATAAGAAGGTATTAATTTCGCTGCTGGCGGCCATGGCATTGCCGACAGTGGCCGATGCGGCGGGCGAGGCTCGCTTGCTGCGCTTCCCTGCCACGAATGAAAAGGAGATTGTCTTCTCGTATGCGGGTGATCTCTACCGTGTACCGATCCAAGGTGGTGAGGCGCAACGCTTGACTGCGTTCATAGGATATGAGATGTTTCCCCGCTTCTCTCCGGATGGACAGACAATCGCTTTCACTGGACAGTATGATGGAAATACGGAGGTTTATACGATTCCGGCTACCGGTGGGGAGCCATTGCGTGTGACCTACACCGCCACCAACAGTCGCGATGACTTGGGCGACCGTATGGGTCCGAACAACATCGTGATGACTTGGACACCGGATGGACAATCCATTGTCTATCGCAACCGTATCAGCACGGGCTTCGATGGCCGTCTCTACACCGTAAACAAAGAGGGTGGACTCTCTGAGGCGATTCCCCTGCCAGAGGGTGGCTTCTGCAGCTATTCTCCGGATGGCAAAAAGTTTGCCTACAACCGTGTAATGCGTGAGTTCCGTACTTGGAAATACTACAAGGGCGGTATGGCTGATGACATCTGGGTATATGATGCCGCTGCCAAGAAGGTGGAGAACATCACCAACAACGAGGCACAAGACATCTTTCCGATGTGGATCGGCAACGAGATTTATTTCCTCTCCGACCGCGACCATACGATGAACCTGTTCGTCTATAACACACAGACGAAGCAGACCAGTAAGGTGACGAACTTCACGGAGTATGACTGTAAGTTCCCCAGCTGTTATGGCAAGACCATCGTGTTTGAGAATGGCGGTTACCTCTATAAATTGGATGCCAACCAGAAGAAGGCAGAGAAGGTGAACGTGACCTTGGCTGCCGATAACATTTTCGCCCGCACGGAGTTGAAGCAGGGCAGCGACTACATCACAGCTGTTAGCCTCTCGCCCAAGGGTGAACGGATGGTGATCACCGCACGAGGTGAGGTGTTTAATGTACCTACCGAGAAAGGCGTAATCAAGAACTTGACACGCACACCGGGAGCTCACGAGCGAGACGCACAATGGTCGCCCGACGGCAAATACATCACCTACATCTCCGACCAAACCGGAGAGACCGAGCTCTACCTGCAACCGGCAGAGGGTGGCGAGGCCATACAGCTGACGAAGAACAACGACACCTACATCCGCAGCTTTGAGTGGAGTCCCGATGCCCAGAAGATTGTCTATACAGATCGCAAGAATCGCATGAACCTGATCAACGTAGCGACCAAGCAGGTGACTACACTGTCCCAAACGCCGATTGGTGAACCGCGGGGTGTCACCTTCTCTCCGGACAGCAAGTGGCTGACCTACTCCTTAAGTGGAGAGAATCAGATGACAATCTGCTACCTCTTTGACATCGCCGCTAAAAAGGCGTATGCCGTAACAGACAAATGGTATGACTCCTCCTCTCCCGTCTTCAGTACGGATGGCAAATACTTGGTGTTTACCTCTAACCGGGATTTCAACCCGACCTACAGCCAGACCGAATGGAACCACTCCTATAATAATATGGGTGGTATCTACCTGTTGATGCTGGCTAAGGATACGCCCTCTCCCTTCTTGGAGAAGGATGACCAACTGAAAGATCAGACAACTGTCCCTGCCCCCAAAGAAGAGGCCAAAGGAGCTGCTGATGTACGTATTGACCTGGAGGGACTGAGCGAGCGCATCGTGAAGTTGCCGTTGGCAGGTGGTCGTTACTTCAACCTCTATTCAGATGGACAGGCTGTGTATTACTTTGGCAAAGGTGGCACACAGCGTTTCGACCTGAAGAAACAGAAAGAGGAGAAAGTAGCTGATGGTGCCCGTATGGGTGTGGATCCCGGCAGCGACAAGGCGCTTTTCTTGAAGGGTAATAGCCTCTATGTAACGGATGTACCGAAAAGCAAAGTGGATCTGAGCAAGGCCGTCGATCTCTCCAATATGCAGGTTCCCGTAAATTACCAACAGGAATGGGCACAGATCTATGACGAAGCATGGCGTGCCTTCCGCGATGGTTTCTATTTGGAGAACATGCACGGCAAAGATTGGAAAGCTCTGAAAGCGAAATATGCCCAACTGTTGCCCTACGTCAAGACCCGTTTAGACCTGAACTATGTGATCGGTGAGTTGATCGCAGAGTTAGGTGTGGGTCATGCTTATGTGAACCCGGGTGAGGTGGATCGTCCGAAACGGATCTCGATGGGTCTGTTGGGTGCAGAGATCTCACGTGACAAGAGCGGCTTCTTCCGCTTGGAGAAAATCCTTCCGGGTGCCTCCTACGATAAGTCTTTGCGCTCTCCGTTGACAGAGCCGGGTATCGAGGCGAAGGTAGGCGACTACATCGTGGCGATCGACGGTGTACCGACCAACAGCGTGAAGGATATGTATCAACTCCTTGTGGGCAAGGCAGACGTACCGACTGAGTTGACACTCAATAGCCAACCGAAATTGGCGGGTGCACATAAGGTAGTGATCCGTCCGATCGCTGAGGAGTATTCGCTCTACCACTACAACTGGATCCAAAAGAACATCGCTCATGTGGATAAGGTTTCGAATGGTAAGATCGGTTACATCTACATCCCTGATATGGGTCCGGAGGGTTTGAATGAGTTCTCTCGCTATTTTTATCCGCAGTTGGATAAGGAGGGTTTGATCATCGACGACCGTGCGAACGGAGGAGGAAATGTCTCTCCGATGATTTTGGAGCGTCTCTCTCGTGAGGCTTATCGCTTGACAATGCGTCGCGGCTCTAACTTAATTGGTACGGTACCTGATGCCGTGCAGGTAGGTCCGAAAGTCTGCTTGATTAACAAGTATTCCGCATCAGATGGCGACCTCTTCCCGTGGGGCTTCCGTGCGTTGGGTTTAGGTAAGCTGATCGGTACACGTACTTGGGGTGGTATCATTGGTATCAGTGGCCCGCTGCCTTATATGGATGGCACTGACATCCGTGTGCCTTTCTTCACCAGCTACGACGTGAAGACTGGTGACTGGATCATCGAAAACCACGGTGTGGATCCGGATATCTTGATCGACAACGATCCGATTCGTGAGTGGAACGGTGAGGATCAACAGTTGGATCGGGCCATCGAAGAGGTCATGAAACAGTTGAAAGACCGTAAGCCGTTGCCTGGTGTACCCGCACCGAGAGACTGGAGCAACAAATAAATGATCCGGTGATGAAAAAGATAGTCATCGCATCTGATTCGTTCAAAGGCTCCCTTTCCTCTGCGGAAGTGGCAGCCTGTGGCGAAAGAGCGGTGCATCGTCTCTTTCCCGACTGCAAGGTAGTACAACTGCCCGTAGCCGATGGAGGCGAAGGAACAGTAGAAACACTGACTGCCGCCTTAGGGGGGCAGTCAGTTACTGCTATTGTACATGATCCGTTAGGACGTTTGATCACAGCTCGCTATGGTTGGATCGCCCAAGAGCAAACAGCCCTTATCGAAATGGCTGCCGCCAGTGGTCTTCCGTTGCTTCCACTCGAAGAGCGCAATCCATGGCTGACCTCAACCTACGGCACCGGTGAACTGATTCGAAATGCCCTGGAACGAGGTTGCCATAAATTCTTAATCGCTATCGGAGGCAGTGCTACCAACGATGGAGGTATGGGACTGCTGCAAGCTTTAGGGTTCCGCTTTTTGGATGCGGAAGGAAAGGAGTTGCCTGGTTGTGGAGGATCGCTTCAACAAATCCAACAGATAGACAGTTCTGGCGTATTAGTCGATTTAGCCCAATGTCAGTTCACCGTAGCATGCGACGTGACCAACCCCTTTTATGGTCCAACAGGAGCTGCCTATGTGTTCGCTCCACAGAAAGGAGCCGATGCCGAGATGGTAGAGGCTTTAGATCAAGGACTTCGCCATTTCGCCCAATTGATACATACTACACAAGGTATCGCTATCGACCAATTAGCGGGAGCAGGAGCGGCCGGTGGTTTAGGTGGAGGTTTAGTCGCTTTCCTCAACGCTCGTCTGACACCCGGTATTGAGATGGTATTAGATGCCTTACGGTTTGACACACAAATCACAGGAGCCGACTTGATCATTACGGGTGAAGGTAAATTAGATGCACAAACCTGTATGGGAAAAACGCCTTTAGGCATATTACGCCGTGCCCAACAGCAAGGCATTCCGGTAGTCGCTTTAGGAGGTGCCGTGGAAGCAAGCGAGGCACTCAACCAATGTGGCTTTTTAGCGGTCTTTCCCATCCTGCCCTATCCCACCTCGTTAACCGAGGCGATGGATTCCTCTTTCACCCAACAAAATATTGAGCGCACGATAGCCCAAGTGCTACGACTTTTTAGCGCATTCTCTTCAATCTAACCAAGGAAGCGGATTAAGCTTAGTCTTCTCTTTCCACAGTTGGAAGTGGAGGATAGTGGCTTGTCCCTCTTCTGGATCGGAATAGATCTTACCCAAAGCTTGACGGGTAGAGACTGCATCGCCTGCCTTGACATAAACCTGGCTCAAGTTGCTATAGACCGTCAAGTAGTTACCATGACGAACAATAACCGAATTATTGTAGCCTGGCACCACAAAGACACGGGTCACCACTCCATTGAAGACGGCTCGGGCATCCGCACCAGGTGCTGTCTGAATATCAATACCGCTGTTGCTGGTGCGCACATATTTCAACTCCGAATGTTGCTGCTCACCAAAGGTAGCCACTACAGTATAACGTCCAGTCACTGGGTAGGGCAATTTACCTCGGTTACTGCCAAAATTATCCGATAGCTGGCGTTCCTCTTTGGTCATCGCATATCCGCCTTTCGTAGCAGCGACACGCTCTTCTCGCATCGGCTTATCCGCAGTGTTCCCCCCCGATGATTTTCGTTTAGCGGCCTGTTCTCGAGCAGCACGTTCTGCTTTCTCTCGGGCTGCACGAGCTTCAGCCTCTGCTCGAGCTATTTCCTCAGCAATAAGCTTCTCGATTTGTCGGTTCAAAGCCTCCGCTTGTTTCTGCTTTTTCCGCAACTCAGCCTTGAGATCTTTCTGCTTCTTATTGAGTTGCTGCACCTCTTCTTTCTGCACAGCTTCTTCGCTCTGCAACTTCTTACTCTCTTCCTGTCTTGTGCCAAGCAGTGCTCGCTTCTCAGCCCGAGTTTTCTCCATCTCCTGCTTCTTCAAGTCGATCTCTTGCTGCTTAGCGATAATCTCTTTTGCCTGACGTTTCTGCCAGTCCGCATATTCTTGCAGGTACCGGATGCGACGCAACGACTGACTGAAAGTCTCGGCAGAAAGAACAAAAAGCAGCTTGTCTTGTGCGCTGTGCCGTTTATATAGTCCTCGCATCGACTTGCCATAATTCTCCTGCTTCTCGCACAATTGACCGCGCAAGCGACGGATCTCTCCTTGGATCGTCATCAACTCCTTCTCTATCTCGTCCAGCTCCTGATTCAACAGACTGATCACCTTCTTACGAGAAAGGATCTGTTTAGAAAGCAGATTCAATCGATTAAGAGAGCTTTTTACGGATTTAGAAGTTTCCTGCAGCAGTTGATTCGTCTGCTCGATGTCAGCCAATGCCTCCTTGCGCTGTTGCTCAAGCTTACGCACAGCCGACGATTTTTGCGCATAGCCCCCCTTGGCAAAGAGCGCACAGCAGAAAAGAATCAAGCAAAGCAGTCTCATGGCATCCTACGCATTTAAATTCTTGAGGGTTCGTACTAATTGCTCGAAAGTAATCCGAGTGTATTTAGCCGGAATGACAAAATCCAGTTTCACTGGCTCATCCAAACGCATACGAGTGAAACCCCACTGTATGTTGCCTTCGGCATTCCCCTCTTTGAAGGCCTCTACCGTCATCAGCTGCGGGAATATCTGCTTCTCCACCATCCGAAAATCAGCATATCCCCAACGCAAACGGTATTGTCTCTTGGGATCAGTAATCTCCGTCGCCAACAGCTTCTCCTCGCCATCCGCCTCAAAGGTATAGCGCAACCCAATCGGATCCTTCACCTGAATCAAAGCGGTCGAGCCAGTTTGATCTAATCGGAAACGACTGTATAAGGACTCATTGACCATTTGCTCTCCCGGCAAGAAAAGGTGATTGGTAAACAACGCCTGCAAGTTATAAAAGTTAAACGCAATTGGGGTCTGCGAACGTAGTGACTCATAGTTCTCCGCCAAATAACGTTTGTTCATGCGGTCGAGTACCTTAATACTGTCTCGGCTCACCTCAATCCGAAACAGCTCAATTCCTAACAACGGTTGCACAGAGAGCTGGAACGCACTGTCCTTGACCATCTTCAGATCAACCCGAGTACTGTTCACCTGAAAGTTCGGCAGATTGATCTCTACTCCCAATCGGGCAGTCAAGGTCTGGTAATGCAACGCCTGCTCCTCCATAGCCTGAAAGAATACCTGATGCACCTTTGCCGTACCCGTTGCCACCGTACCCACCTTCTTGGAAGATTTACAACCGCCCAAGATCAGTAACAGGAGCAAACCAAACCAAAGCCCTGCTGTGTAGAAATGTTTTTGCATCCGCCTCATTCCTCAATGTATTTTTGTTCTGCGATCTTACGCTCCAATACCTTACTCTCTTTGCCCATCTCCTTAGCTTTCTTCCATTGATCCACAGCCTTCTCCTCCTCGCCATTCATGAAGAGGATATCGCCATAATGCTCCACTAACTCATAACTGTTCGTTTTGTCTTTAGAAAGAGCATTCTCGATGTAGATCTTCGCCAAGGTATAATTTCCCTGCACAAAGAAGATCCACGCATAGGTATCCAGATAGGTCGCATTATCCGGTTCCAAGCGAATACATTGTGCGCTCATACGCTCCGCCCGTTTCAAGTCTCGCTTTTCCAAGGAGAGGAAATAGCTGTAGTTATTGAGTACCACCACGTTTTGCTCGTTGTATTTCAATGCCTCCTCGTAGGCTTTATAGGCCTGTTCCTGCTTATTTAACTGATGATAAATATCGCCTATCTGCCCATAGAAGTCCGATTTCAGTCGGGGATTCTCCTTGGGAATGACATTCAAACCGGCATAATAGGTATTGAGCGACGCCTGGTAGTTCTCCTGCTGGAAATAGGCAATACCTAAATAAAAATAGTATTCGGGTGCCGTTGGAAACAGCTCCATGCAAGCGGTACAAATTCGCTCTACCTCTGCCCAATCATCTGCTTTTAGTGCCATATTGAGCAAGCGTTTCCACGCTTCCGCCTGGCTGGGGTCCATCTCTGTCACTAACTGGAACTGGAAACGAGCCTCCTCCTCTTTCTCTTGCGCCAACAACAAGCCGCCATACATCAGCTTCAACTCCGTATCTTCGGGGTGTTGCTCCAAAAGGGTCTCAAAGAGGTGGTTGGCATTCTCTAATCCCTGCTTCGATTGCTGCAAGCGCAATATATAGCGAGAAAGGATGCTCACTTTCGTTTCCACATCCAACTTTTCATTCACCAAAGCGGCCTTGATTTCCTTCTCTGCTTCCTCCTTATCGCCATTGGCCTCATAATAATTAGCCATAGAGACGATGTAGTAAGGATTCGTTGGATCAATCTCATGGGCCTTCTGATAGCATGACAAAGCCGACTCCAGTTCTCCCTTTTCCAAATGCAAATCACCCATGATCAATGGGTAACGTGCCTCCATTGGAAACTTATCCGCCAATTTCTCGATCTCCTTGAATGCTTCAGCAGGCTGTTCCAATTGATTATACAACCGATATTTCTGCATCGAGAGTGCCTCATTCATGCCCACTCGCTCCTCCAACGCATCCAACGCATCTATCGCCTCTCCTATCTCACCCGCCTGCGTCAACGCATCTGCCAAGTAATAGTTTAACTCCTTCTTCTGCGGGAAATCCTTCACCAACGCTCGATAAGCCTCAGCCGCTTCACCAAACATGCCCAAGCTACGGGAGATGCTGGCAAACGCCATGCGGTATTCAAATTGATCCGGACGATGAGCCACCGCTGGTTTAAGTACCTCTATCGCCTTCTCTGGTTTGTTCAACTGCATATAAAACATACACAGCTCATAACGCACCGCCGCATCGGTCGAGTCGATGGCCAAGCAATGGTTGAACACATCAAAAGCGGCATCGTATTGCCCGGCCTCCTTCAGTTTCAATCCCTCATAAAAAAAGTAATCGAACTTACGCTGTTGCCGTACGGAGTCGTCCTCCCCTGGAGCCGCCGAAAGTGTCCACACCAAGCTGCAGAGTCCTAATCCGATCCAGATCTTACCGATTAACCTACGTTTTACGCTCATCAAACCTACGTTTTCCTTCCGTTTAACCTATGCTTTACCGGTATGGCCAAAACCTCCGGCACCACGCTCCGTCTCATCCAATGTCTCCACGGCCTCCCATTCTACATGCGCATGGGTCGTAATCACCATCTGACAGATACGTTCACCATCAGCTATCGTGAAAGGCTCCGAAGAGAGGTTCACCAAGATAACTCCAATCTCTCCTCGATAATCCGCATCAATGGTACCCGGTGAGTTCAACAACGTAAGGCCATGCTTGAGTGCCAACCCACTGCGAGGGCGCAGTTGAGCTTCATACCCTTCAGGCAATGCGATATACAGCCCCGTCGGAATCAATTTGCGTTCCAATGGTTTCAACTCCACCGGTTCTGTCAGGTTCGCACGAATATCCATACCTGCCGATTGCGGTGTCGCATAAGCGGGCATCGGATGATGTGATTTATTGATAATCTTTATTTTCATATACGATTTCGCTCTTTTGTTCATTCGGATAACCAGGAGGATTTATCGATCCCAGTCTCCATGCTCTTTGATCAACTGCACCAAACGCTCCACAGCCTCTTCCTCCGGGATGTTGCGCAACACGCAGGTCTTTCCTTTATACAGACTTATCTGGTGCCGACCAGCACCTACATACCCATAATCCGCATCGGCCATTTCACCAGGACCGTTCACGATACAACCCATGATACCGATCTTCAGCCCTTTCAGGTGCGAGGTTGCCTCCTTAATCCGAGCAATGGTTGTTTGCAAATCATAGAGTGTACGTCCACAACTGGGACAAGAGATGTATTCCGTCTTGCTAATGCGCGCACGAGCCGCTTGCAAAATACCAAACATGCAGCGATCGGCGATCACTGATTCACAACCCTCGTTCCGCAATAACACGCCATCCTGGAAGCCATCAAGCAACAACGCTCCAAGATCGGCGGCAGATTTCAACTGAAGCGACTCCACATCTTGTTCTTGATAATTCAGTTCAAGCACCACCGGAGCCTCACAACCCGCATGCATCAGCCGATGCATGGCTGCTCGTAAAGCACCTACCGCATTCCGATGATGGGTGCTCAACAACAAGACCACAGCCGGATCAGCTTGACATTGCGCCATCAATGCATCAGTCAGTTCCACATCCGTCAGTCGCAAGAACTTCACGGCACTCTCGCAACTTTGCATCTGCGCACTCTCTGCCACCGTGAAGCAGGGATATACATGCTGACGGGGCTGCCAAAGCGAAGCATCTACAATCCGATGCAACGGATCCGGCCAGTTATCGGGATCATCCTTACCTATATATATATAGTCTGGCATGGCCTGCTCATCAAACCGGGAATCGCCCTGACTCCGATCAGCAACCACTATTGGCAACAAACCTCCACCGATTTGCCCCACTACCCGACTCACTCGACGCTGCGGAGCAATTGGATCAAAACCGGGAGCCAGCTCACCATGGATCGGATGATGCCCCTCCTGCTCCAAGATATAATTCACTAATTTACGAGCGACCGGTAGCTCCGCCTCGGGATCCTCACTCAACGAGACCCGAATGGTATCGCCTATACCATCGGCCAACAACGTGCCGATACCTACCGCACTCTTGATGCGACCATCCTCTCCATCTCCGGCTTCCGTCACGCCTAAATGCAGGGGATAATGCATATCTTCTGCCTCCATGGTCTTCACCAACAGACGAACCGTCCGTACCATAACAACCGTGTTAGAGGCTTTGATGGAGATCACTACATCCGGGAACTGCTCTTCCCGACAGATACGCAGGAACTCCATACAGCTCGCCACCATACCCTCCGGGGTATCTCCATACCGACTCATGATGCGGTCGGAAAGCGAGCCATGATTCACGCCAATACGGATGGCGCAACCGTGTACTTTACAAATACGCAGGAAAGGAACGAAGCGAGCACGAATCTTCTCGATCTCAGCCGCATACTCCTCATCCGTGTACTCCAAATGGTGGAATGTTTTCACCTTATCCACATAGTTGCCAGGATTGATACGCACCTTCTCCACCTCCTCTGCAGCCGCATCGGCTGCCTTCGGGTTGAAATGAATATCTGCCACTAACGGCGTCAGATACCCCCGCTCATTCAGCTGTTTACGAATCACACCTAAGTTACGAGCCTCTCGTTCACCCTGTGCTGTGAAGCGCACATATTCCGCCCCCGCATCAATCATGCGGATCGCCTGTGCCACAGCAGCCTCCGTATCGAGTGTCGAAACATTGGCCATGGATTGAATACGAATGGGATTAGCTCCACCCATCGGGGTTTGTCCGATATGTACCTCCGAAGAGGCCCTACGCAGATAATTAAAATAAGCCACTTCCTTATGAATTATGAATAATGACAGCTTGCGGCGTAAGGCCGCAAGCTGTATGTTAGTTTGTTTTGTATTTGAAAGAGACCTTGGCCAACTCTTCGTTTGCCTTGACGATCTTTTTCTTTAAGTCCTCCTTATAGGCGGCCAACTTCGCTTGCAAGGCCTCGTCGCTCACCGCAAGCATCTGCACCGCCAGGATGCCGGCATTCAACGCTCCGTTGATACCTACCGTGGCCACCGGGATGCCCGGGGGCATCTGCACGATCGCCAACAGCGCATCCATACCATCTAAGGTAGAATTAATGGGGACACCGATCACCGGAACCGTCGTCATGGAGGCAATGACACCACACAAGTGAGCCGCCATACCTGCCGCCGCAATGATCACCTTGATGCCACGTGCCTTGGCACCTTTGGCAAAGGCCTCCACCTCAGCGGGCGTGCGATGTGCGGAAAGCGCATGCATCTCAAACGGGATCTCCATCTCGTCCAAGAACTTGGCCGCCTTCTCCATAACGGGTAGGTCAGAGGTGCTACCCATAATGATACTTACAACCGGTGTCATTTATTTCGCGATTAATTTCTGATACTCCTCTGCTGAGAGCAACTCATCCAACTGAGCGGGATCAGCCACCGTCACCTTGATCAACCAGCCTTTGCCATACGCATCCTCATTGACCAACTCAGGCGCATCCTCCAACTCCGGATTCACCTCCAGCACCTCACCCGTTGCCGGCATGAACAGGTCTGAAACCGTCTTTACAGCCTCGATCGTACCGAAGACCTCCTCTTTCTCAACAGTCTCTCCTTCTGTGGTGATATCCACATAAACGATTTCGCCCAACTCGCTCTGCGCGAAATCGGTAATGCCTACATAGGCAACATCTCCTTCTACACGGATCCACTCATGATCCTTCGTGTACTTCAAATCTGCGGGAAAATTCATAACTTGTAATGCTTTAATTTATGTTAGATAAATAAATAGATATAACTCATCATTGAGGCTACAAATGTACACATAAATCCTAAACTAAAGCCTGCGTACACCTGCATTGGGGTATGTCTTTTTAGAAAAATTCGCGACGTTCCTAACAGGCCGGCGATCAACAGCACGGCGATAAAAGTCTGATAGGGATTGACCAAGTGAATACGGGCCACGCCCATCAGGCCCCCCATCAGGCCCCCGATACCGATCATGTGGGCACTGATCTTCCAGACGAAGTTGATACAAAGCGCCAAAAGCAAAGCCACGCAAATGCCTATCAAAATCGCAATCAACCAAAAGGGCATCATCATCCGAAAAAGGAAGTACAGGCAAAGCGCCACTGAAAGAATAACGATCAAATAGGGCAACGCACGTTCCCTCCGTTTCGACAACTCCAAATCGCTTGCCGCACCGCAGCGAATCAACAAGTAGATGAACAATCCGGGCAAAACGGCAGTCGAAAGGAAAGTAGACCCCCAGATCAACAGTTTCATCCGCAAGGGATATAACGCTAAAAAGGTACCCGTCAACGCCAGCGTGATGCTATAAGTCACCATCAGCAAGGGATGAAACAACGCAGATAACACATTACAAAACAGCCTCATGTCAAATCTCCTTTCGCAAACGGGCCACAGGGATACCCAACTGCTCCCGATATTTCGCTACGGTTCGGCGAGCAATCACATAACCCGCCTTCTTTAAAATATCCGACAATTCTAAATCGGTCAACGGGTTGCGTTTATCCTCCGCATCCACATGGTTCTTCATAATCTGCTTCACCTCTCGGTTAGAGATCTCCTCGCCCGTATCGGTCTGCATCGACTCTGAGAAGAAGAATTTCAAGGGATAGATTCCGAAATTAGTCTGCACGTATTTGCTGTTGCTAACCCGCGAGATGGTAGAGATGTCATAACCGGCCCGCTCTGCTACATCTTTCAAGATCATGGGGCGCAAGGTAGCCTCGTCGCCGGTCAAGAAGAACTCCCGTTGCAGATGGATAATGGCCTCCATAGTGCGTTCCAAGGTCTCGTTGCGCTGCTTAATCACATCGATAAACCATTGTGCCGCATCCAGTTTCTGCTTCACGAACTGCATCGCCTCCCGCCGTTCAACGGTTTGGTTGGCCTTATTGCCGCTGTAATCCTGAAACATATCCTCATACTCCTTGTTGATGCGCAGCTCAGGAATACCTCGCACATTCAGGCTCAAAGTCAACTCACCGTTGTTCGCCTCCACCAAGAAATCAGGCACGACCTGGCTCATTGCTGTCTCTATCGCATCGCCCCAACTACCCCCTGGCTTCGGATTCATCAAGGTAATCTCCCGGATCGCCTGTTTCAACCCCTCCTCCTTAATCTCAAGGAGCTTCATGATGCGTTCATAGCGTTTATTGATAAAGTCATCGAAATAGCTGTTCAGGATCCGTATAGCCAACTGCGTGGCAGCTGTTTTCTCCCGTCGCCGCAGCTGAATCAACAAGCACTCTTTCAGGTCCCTTGCACCGACACCGGCTGGCTCAAAATCTTGAATAACGCGCAGCACCTCCTCAAGCTCCGTCTCATTCACCTCCAGTCCGGCTTGGAAGATCAAGTCATCGGCGACAGCCTGCAAATCTCGACGCAGATAGCCATCATCGTCGATATTCCCGATGATGTATTCAGCGATCTTCACCTGTTTCTCCGACAAGTTACGTAGCCTCAACTGCTCCAACAGATAGTCACGCAAGGAATCTCCCTCGACCAACGAGAACTCCTCCTGGCGTGCCGCCCGCTCGCTTATTTGCTGCAATTTATATTCAGGAATATCATCTTCCGACAGGTAATCGCCCAAAGAGAGATCCTCATTCTCTGCACCTTCCGACGGGTAATCATCCTCTCCATCAGCGCTTCCTCCCTCTTCGTTGCGTTCCAAATCATCCAAAGGCTCCTTTCCCTCCTCCAAAGCGGGATTTTCCTCCAGCTCATGCTTCACCCGCTCCTCCAGCTCAATCGTGGGTAGCTCCAACATTCGGATCAGCTGGATCTGTAACGGAGAGAGCTTTTGCTGTAACTTCTGTTGTAACTGTTGCTTTAACATAATCTGCCCATTTGTACTCGCGAATATAACAATCCGTTCTGAATAATTGTTATAAGCTTCGTGTATTAAAGGTAAGCTTACGGTTTGAGAAGGGATAAATGGATATAAAAAAAGCCGTCAGGCTTGTTGCATCCTGACGGCTCCTTTTTTGTGACTGCCTTTCGCCCCTCACGGGGCTACTCCGCAATAAGAACTTTTTATTATTAACTTTCTATTTCCCTGCTCGTTCACCCCTCGCGGGTTACTTAGCCCAATGGACTGCGCAGGAAGATTACTTATTATGAATAATTTTTCTCGTTAATTACTTAACCACTACCTTCGTAGCCTCGCCCTCAACAGCAACTACAACTACACCTGCCGGAGCAGCGATCGTTACGTTGTCAGAAGCAGCTACCTGGTTAGCGATTGTGCGACCCAAGATGTCAGCTACAGTAATCACCTTACCAGCAGCACCCTGTACAGTCACAGTACCCTTACCAGCGATTACCTGAACACCAGCTGCCTCGATTGCCTCGTTAGCCGTCGGGTTACGATCCTCATCCTCGTTCATGTTGAAGATGTCAGCATCCTTCTCGTTCAGAACTACTACTACATAGCCATTCATCCACTTCAAGAAGCCACCCTTCGTCTCGATCAAGAAGGACTTAGACTCAGTGTCAACATACTTGAACGCAAACTTGGCCACGTTGAATTTGTTGTCGCCCAAATACAAGGAATCTGCTGCAGTCGGTTTCTCACGAGTGATCGCCAATGTATCGTTGTAGTGAGTTGCCTGTACGAAACCTAACTTCGGCAAGTTCTCAGAGTTCAGATACGGGTTGCCAGCCTTGTGCTTGTTAGCGTCTGCCCATACAGCAGCGGTATCAGCCAAGCTTACCAAGAAGCGACCAGAAACCAAGCCCTTAGTCGGAACAGCGTGCTCGCAATCAGCGGTCTGGTGAACATCACACCATTTGCCGGCCGGTACGATTGTCGGATCAACTACCAACAGATACTGCGGCATGTAAGTCTCATAGCGAACGTAAGCGATGTCAGCTAACATAGCCGGAGCCATCTTCGTGAAGTCAGCGATATTCTCCATGCCCAAGAAGTTAACCACCTTGTCGTTGTCAGCAGTCAACGTAACAGTCTTCTCATACAACAGAGACTTGTTGTTCTCGTCGCGATAGATAGAGATCGTATCCAAACCGTTGGCGTTAGCGCCCTCCAAAGAGCGATAGATAGCCTTAGAGGTCTCCTCAACTACGAACAGGTCATTCTCTGTTCTGTCATACAAAGAAGTCACATCCAAGATACCGTTAGCGGCATCACCAGCATAGACCTTAGCATCGTTACCGAACTGGAATACTTGGTAATTCTTACCAGCCTCAAAGTCAGCCTCGCTTTGTTCATTACGATCCAAGTTAACCAGACGCAAGTTCAGCTTGCTACCATCTTTACGCAATGCGAACTGATCGGCATCGCCATAAGCTTTCTCTGAGGTTGCGTTAGCATACTTATAAGTCTTGCCACCGTCGGTATAAGTTACCAATGACTGATAAGCATAGCCATCTTTAACCGCTGCACGAACCAACGGCTCATTCCACTGGTTAACGAAAGTGTAAGAAACCACCTTCAAGGTATCAGCTGTTGTCTGATACTCCTCATCGTCAGCATTCCAGTAATCCATGTGGCTGATTACATAGATAGAGTCTGTCGGGAAATACTTATCTGTATGATCATCCTGTCTCTTCTTGTAAGCCTTTGTTGACCACTCGTAAGCAGAGAATTGCAAAGCTGCATCCACATCGGTATCCAAACCAATGATATGTGCACCAGCTGTGTCATCGTCATGGTTTTCAGTCATGTACGCATTGTTTCCAAATACATTTGAAGAGTAACCGATGTTATAAACACGGTTCGTATTTGTCTGCGGCAAAGTGATATAACCATCCGTTGCAGCGTGAGAAGCAACCGCTTTGATCTCATAAGTTGTTACCAAAGCATTTCCATCCTTATCTTCCTGCTGTGTTGCCTCTGCACCGTAACGATACGTGTCAGCCACGCCATCCACTACATACAAAGCATGTGCCTCGAACGTTACAGAAGCCTGAAGATTCTCTCGGTTGGTAAAAGTAATTTTATCATTATTCTCGTCATAAGCTGCTGCAAACTGACCCTCCAATACGTTTCCGTATGACTTCACATACTCTGTATCGTTACCGTCTTTTACAGCCAGCTTACCGTTTCCGGAAACCGCATTTGCAATCACTTTCTCGATGGTATAGAACTTACCCTTCTGCAAGAACTTCTTCACGTTAACCAACTGACTGCTGCCCAGCTTGATCTGAATAGGCTTCAAACCAGTAGAGATAGAAGCGGCCAATGTCGGTGTGCCATTGAAATTGTATTGACCAACGTTAGCGACACCCGTCCCATCGTTGTCAGCCGGAATCTCATTGACATACAGATGGTCGATGTACTGCAACTTCTCGTCATCCTCTGTCAATACAGCCTCAGAAGCGTCCGCACTAAACAAACCGTAGTAAAGGCGAGTCTCAAGCTTCTTATCAGCGCGTTGCAAGTTAGAGATCAAATCCTTCTCAGCAACAGTCACAAACTTATACAAAGCCTGAGAAGCAGAAGTACCCTCACCAGAGTAACGCTTAGCCACGATATACTTGCCAGCCTCATTCTTCAAATAGAAAGAAGTTTCACTATCGGCAGCCTTGCTGAAAGAGCCATTATCACTTGAAGAATAAGTCATCGGGATCAAATGGCCTGTGAAAGGATTATCACTTAACGTTACAGTATATTTACCATTGGTAGCCTTACCCTTCACTGTCACACTGAAACCATTCTGTGCGAAGAAGTTCAACTGATCAACGTCAACATTTGCAGAACCAGTTGCCTTGAATGCAACGATAGTAGCTTCTGCCAAAGAAGAAACCAAAGAGAAGCTAGTACCATCGTATTTCACGAAAGAGTTGTCTGATACTTGCAGCACCACATCATCACCTACCTCTAAAAGAGTGAAGTTAGAAGCACCACCAATTTCCAAAGCATCACCACTTTCTATTTCTACGAAAAAAACTGTCCCTGTTGTCTCATTAACTACAGCCTTATACATGTCATCAGACACTGTAACCTCACCGTCTTTTTGGATAACAAAACGGAAGGTATAGCCATCGTCAATGTCATCCGCATCATAGCCGGTTACCTGCTCCAAGTCTGTGCCAACTTCTTGAACAGCATAGCCGTATGTACCTTTGTTGGCTTCATCAGGATCGTCATTCCAATCAACGATTTCCAAGTTCCCACTGTCATCGGTACCAAGGAGGGCTTTCGAATTTTCGCCGTTTTTCCACAAACGGTTTCCGGGTTTGCTGGAATCTGTTTTATATGAAACAACAAAAGAGCTGACACCTGCGACTTTCAATAAAGTACCGTCAAAAGTTTTCAAAGAAACGGTTCCGTCTTCATTTTCGATAATAGTATACAAACCAATTTTCGACGTGACATTTGTGCTCTTATTTGCCTCATCATTTAAAAAGTAACCAGCTTCTCCAGTTGTCCAAGCCGCAGAACTTTTGGTGTAGTACGCTGATCTCTGAATCTTGTAATACTTCCCATTGCCTGCCAAAGTTGCAAAGTCAGTGGCATTGGCAACTGAGAAAGCACTACCCGCCAGCAGCAAGCTGGCCATTAAAGTAGAAAACTTTTTGTTCATACGATAAATAATTAAATAGATTAATAATATGTTATAAATAACTGTTCTTGTCTTGCCGGAAGGCTTCGCTGAAGGGAGGCCGGAAAAGGGGGAAAAATGGGGTGATTCCCTCTGTCCGGACTGCTCAACGAAAACGTTCACTTTCGTTGAGCAGTCGCCGTGGAACAATCCGGGTATTTTTGCGCATTTTATTGCGCTGAGCAGACCCCGCATTTCGGTCTATAAAAGGGGTAGGGACGCAACGTGTTGCGTTAGAAAAAGAGAGGATGAGTTGCGGGTCAAGCCCGCAAAGACACAGATAGTGAGCTATTTGCAAATGATGAGTAAACAGGGCAAAGCGAAGTTATGTAAGAAATCGGCGCTTTCGTCGCGCAAACCAACGCCCTTGTTCAGAAAAATGGGGTGACGCATCTTTTTCTTTGAGCAACCCTTGGTGATTAGGAAAATACGCATGCCTTTGTGCTCAAATGTTAGGAACGTTTTCGTTGAGCAGTCCGGACAGTGGGAATTTCGCAATTTTTCCCCTTTTCCCGCCTCCCTTCAGCGAAGCCTTCCGGCAAATAAGAACGAGTTATTTATAACATATTATTAATCTATTAAATTACTTATTTATGAACAAAAAGTTTTCTACTCTGATGGCGAGCCTCCTGCTCGCTACGGCGTTCAGCTCTTCAGCGTGGGCAGCTGATAACAAGCTTCTTTCTGTGAAAAATGGAGAGAATGTTGGTATTACTGTCACCGTTGGCTCTGATAGTAAGGGTTTGGCAATTAAGAACCAGAAGTTGTCAGGAGCTGGAAGCAAAGCTTCTGACAAATTGAAAAAGATGGTTGAATCAACTAATGTTGAAAACGACTTTAACAACTTGAACAAAGTTACCTGGAATGTGGAGGTAGTTGAGAATACAACTGCTGCTGGCGTTCAGAAGACCTATCGTATATCTAATAAGTATTCTGGTGAATACATCGCTTACAAGTTGAAAACCAATGGCAAAACTTCAGGTGGTACGGAATTGGACCAAGCCGGTAATAAGACATGGGCACTCAATAGTGACGGAGTGCTTTATGCGTATGTGCCAAATGCAGAAGAGGGAAAGGACTCTACTTACTATCTGAATGAGAGTTTTACTTTGGTGGCTGTACAAGGTTTGAAAACTGCTACTGGAGATTTTACTTCTCCTTTGAAGTTTGATGCTGAGGATTTGTCTGCTACTCCTATCACTTTGAATGCGGCAATCTTTAACTACATCATGGGTAAGAATGATGGGCTGTTGCATTTCAACGGTGGAAAGGATGTTTCTTCTAATGAGACAAACATCTTGAAGGACACTAAGTGGACAGCTGTTGATTATAATTCGACTGATAACTCTTTCGCCTTGACTAATGGTGAGACAGTTACCGGTCCGAATAATGATATGGCCGTAGATAGTGACAAGAAGGTGATCAGTATCGAGAAAAAGAAATATTTGATTGTCGATACGTTGTATCAGGACAAGGCTGCAAAGCAGTACTTCAAGTTGGCAGTGGATACAATTCCTTATGAGGCGTACACTAAGGATGCTGCAAATGGTTTGAAGAAAGCGGGTACGTTTAATGAGTCAGCCACTAATAAAGGTGCGGTGAAGCGTTCTACTAAGCAGGCTGCTTTCAAGGGTACGTATACTTTCACAAATGACTCTATCGCATTGAATGCGGTGAATGTTCCAGTGGTGAATGGAAAAACAAGTCTCTTCTTCAACAATCAAGCTGTAGAGGCTACGGCTTCAGCAGTAAATTCAAAGGTTGCTACTGATGCTGAGAATAATAAGCCCAGCGCAGGTCAGGTTACTTTGCGTCAGTTGGGTAACGGTGTTGTATTGACTGTTGCAGGTCAAGCTACAGAAGCAGCAACGGGTTGGATTGTTCCGATGATTCAACCGTATGCAAAGGCTGCTTCAGCTAGTGGCGCTGTGATCGATACAAAGGCTGTGGTTTATAGCTTGCAAATCGCTGGCCAGTATGCAAACTCTCTGCGTGCTACTTTGGATAAGGGTGCTTACTTGATTTCAAAGGCTAACGATAAGTATAGTTTATCAAACGTTATCGACGGCTCTAACGTATATGCACAGTGGGCGTTCATCGAGGGTGCAGCTGGTAAGGTAATTACCGTAGCGAACATCTTGGGTCAGACGATCGCTAGCCAGGTAGCCGCTTCTGACAACGTAACGATCGCTGCTCCGGCAGGTGTAGTCGTAGTTGCTGTTGAAGGTGAGGTTACGAAGGTAGTGGTTAAATAATAGAACAAAAGAAATTTATTCATAATAAATAATCTCCCTGCGAGGCGTTGAGCCAAGTAACCTGTGAGGGTGAACAAGCAGGGATTTAGAAAGTTAATAATAAAAAGTTCTTATTGCGGAGTAGCCTCGTGAGGGGCGAAAGGCAGTCACAAAAAAGGAGCCGTCAGGATGCAACAAGCCTGACGGCTTTTTTGTCGTTATCAATGGAATGATTTAGGTTTTGAACAGAATAAGCGTTTCTTGTATGAGATAGTGTCACAAATTTATTATACATTTGTGGCAAAATTAAAGAGGAAATGGCAGCGCAAAGCGTTTATAGCGAGATAAAAAGAAGGGTGGAGAAATCCAAAAGGGGAAGACTTTTCTTTCCCGATGATTTTCACCCGGCATCTTCCGATGCGGTACGGTCGGCCTTGGTCCGACTATGCCGTGCGGGCGACCTTATGCGTGTGGCCCAAGGCATCTATTGCTATCCGAAAGTGGATAGGAAATGGGGCAGCGGCATCATCCCGCCCTCCATAGAAGAAATTGCCGAAGCTATCGCCAAGCGCGACAAGGTGAGGATTGCCCCTACCGGAGCGTACGTACTGAACAAGCTGGGACTTTCCACCCAGATTCCGGCCAATGTCGTGTTCGTCACGGATGGTTCGGGCCGTCGTGTGTCCATCGGGAAAGGCAAGGGCATCTTGTTCAAGCACACGTCAGAAATGCGTGTTTTCGCCTTTCGTTCCACCATGATGCAGCTCATCGTGACCGCCATGCGCGAGATAGGCGAACACAATGTGACCGAAGAACAGCTGGCCATCATCCGGAAACATCTTGAACATGTGACCGAAGAAGACTATCAGAAAGACATCCAACTCGCACCAATATGGGTGCGCAAGAAACTCTCACAACTATGAATTTTCAATCAAGTAAGAGCAGAGGCAAAATAGATTTTGACTCTGCCGAGCGCAGTGGAAAATCTCGAAGAAAATTTGCAGATTTATCCGTAAAAGACCGACAGGAAATCATACGCCGTGTGCAAGCCGAGAACGGGTTGCACCTTCAGATAATCGAGAAAGACTGGTGGGTGAAGGCAGTCTTGCGGGCATTGTTCGCTTTGCCTTATGCGGAGCATATCTCCTTCAAGGGCGGTACCAATCTGAGCAAGTGCTGGCATCTCATCAGCCGAATGTCTGAGGATGCCGACATAGCCATAGACCGGGAATATCTTGGTTTCAACGGAAAGCTGTCGAAGACTCAGATAAGCGACAAACTGCGCCGTGCCTCCTGCTCGTTTGTCAGGGAAAGGCTGCAATATGACTTGGCGGAACAACTCGTCCGGGACGGCATTTCCAAGGATGCGTTTACGGTGTCCGTGAACATCACCCCCGTGACGACGACCGACCCTGAAATCATCGAGGTGGCCTATCATCCCGCTTTTGACGACAACGTCTATATCCGTCCCAAGGTTATCATTGAGGTCAGCGGCCGTTCCATGAGCGAGCCGGTCACTCCCGTCAAATTGCGGTCGTTCATCGACGAGGTCTTCACAAAGGCTCCATTCACGGAAAAAGAGTTTGAAGTCCGTGCCGTGCTGCCACAACGCACATTCCTTGAAAAGGTGTTCCTGCTGCACGAGGAATTTGCCAAGCCGAAG
>JALFJR010000087.1 GCA_022775005.1 Parabacteroides sp. | reverse complement strand
TATGATTTGTTAAGAATTTTATCTGTCTCATTGTTGGACAGAACCCCTCTCGTAGATTTGCTCGGCAAAAGCGAACCTGCCGAGAAGTTACAAACTGTAAGAGAATTAAGTCTTAAATTTATTTAGTGGACACTAGTGAATCTCGTTATATGATTCGACAACTGGTTTCGGGTGAATAATGACGGAACAGCTGCTCGAAATTGTCGAGCACATTGTCGGAGGCGGCGGAGGCATCCCGCATCACGAAAAAGCCCGGATTGCGCTTTGCAATCTCCGTGATGGTCGCCTCGTCGATCTCTTGCTCGAAGGTGGCCATCAAGTAGCCATTATCCACATTGAACACTGTGGTGGCCTGCGCCCCTAACCGCTCTTTCCGGATAGAGGCAGAGAGCTCAATACCCAACTCCAGCATCACCTGAAACAGCAGATCCTCGTCGGTGCGATCCGCTTTCACATTCTCTTGGAAAATCATCTTTTCGTTGAACTCCTCCGGGGTGTAATAGACATCCAACATATTGGAGCTATCGAGCTTCAAGACACGGAAGCCGACATCCAAGTTTTGCGTCGTCAAAGGGCTATCGGCCTTGATCTTCTTTCCTGCCCTTCGGATCCGCTCTTTTCCTATCTCGCAGATATTCTTGTAACCCGCTTTGTAGGCTTCGCTCTTCTCATCCGTCAATTCTGGCAACTGCACCATAATAAACTTCCGATGACCTCCATCCTCCGCATTGAGTTGCATCACAGCATGGGCGGTGGTAGCGGAGCCACTAAAGAAGTCAAGGATGAGAGAGTTCTCTTTTGAACCAATAGAAACCAAGTACTTGATTAACTCAACAGGTTTGGAATAATTAAAAATTCTACCTTTTAATAACTGCTGCAACTGTTTGCTTGCCAATGTACTAGAGTACTTTTCTATCAATGCAAATGGTCTGTTTTTTCTGTTAATAAGATTGCCTTCATTATCTGCTTTCAAATACTGTTTAGTTGAAACAACCCAATTATTATCCTTATCTTTACAAAACTCAATAAATCCATTTTTTAATCCCCAATTTACCTTTTCTTTGCTCCATCTCCATCTATTAATCTTATTACCATCTTTATTAGGATAAACTAGCATTCCATCTGGTGCTTGTATTGGAAAATCCAATGATTCTATATATCCTAAACTTCCCATTGAGAGTTGTTGTAAATAATACTTTCCTCTTAAATGTTCATATTCATCACTCTTGCTATATCTTTCTTCATTTTCTATATCTACTCCATTAACAGAACAAAATTCAATATTTCTAGCATATGTCATAATGCACTCATGCTTAATTCTGAAGTGCCTAGAATCTGATCCTCCACCTCCTTCTTTGTTTGCCCACACTTGTTGAGACAGAAAATTACTCTCCCCAAATATCTCATCACAAACCTTCCTCAAATTCTCCACCTCGTTATCATCAATCGAAATAAAGATCACTCCATCCTCTGTCAATAGATCCCTTGCCACCTTCAACCGAGGATACATCATATTGAGCCAATCGGTGTGAAAACGACCATTGGATTCTCCATTGGCTTTCGGATTGAATTGCAGATTCCCCTCCTCGTCACGCACCTTGCAAGATTCGGCGAACTCTTCGTATGATTCCGCAAAGTCATCATTATACACAAAATCATTTCCTGTGTTATAAGGGGGATCAATGTAGATCATTTTCACTTTGCCCAAATAGGTCTCCCGCAACACCTTCAACACATCGAGGTTATCGCCCTCGATATAAAGATTCTGTGTATGATCGAAATCTACACTTTCTTCCCGGCAAGGGCGAAGCGTCATGGTCGTAGGGATATTCGCCAAACGAGCCGCTGCCCGCTTATCCGGCCACGTGAATTGATAACGCTCCTCACCCTCGCCTATCACCTCGTCAGATAACTCCGCCTGTAGCTTCTCGAAGTCGATACCAAGTTCCGGCTTACCGTCCTTTCCCAAGCGTTCCGTCACGCATTGCGGAAACAGTTGGGCGATCTTCTGTATGTTGGAGCCGATTACATTGTGGCTCTGCATCTTTAGTCGTTCCATATTGTTGGTTTATTTGTTTCATTCTAACGCAACACGTTGCGTCCCTACCAATTTCTTTATCTCTTCATAGATGGCTCTTTTCTTTCGGGGT
>JALFJR010000047.1 GCA_022775005.1 Parabacteroides sp. | reverse complement strand
AACTATGTGAATGTAAAGATATACAGAACCACAGCCTTGGCTATGAGATGTATGATCTTTGGAGGGATCCTTGCGGGGATCCCTTTTTTATGTCCGTTGAATGAGCCGAAATGGATGCACTGTGGTTAATCGAATGCTTACGGTTTATCAAACTGCTTATATTATTCCATTACAGATGGAGTCAATACGGCTTTACTTCCGACAGCTTTTGATAACTATCAAATCATTCTTCCTGCTGGCACCTATGAATTGTCAGAGCCGTTTAAGATTGACAAATCTATTACATTAGTGGGAGAAAGCTCGAATGAGACAATCATTAAGAATAAGGATAAAAGTGAGCCTGCTGTAAGTGGCAAAAACCTGATTACCTTGAATGGATCAGGGGCAAATGGCACAACAATCAAGAACTTGACCATCCAAGATGCTAACAACTACGGCTTGCATGTCTATCAAGCGGAAAACATCAGGTTAGAGAACGTAGCCCTGAAAGACAACTTGGCGGGTGGTATGTTTGTCAATGGTTCTACAGTAACCGCTACCGGCATTCAAACCTCCGGCAATGCTTGGGGTGGTATCGAGGTCGGTAAAGGCGAGGGCGTAACCACAGATCCGAAGCTTACTATTAGAAACAGCACGCTATCTGAGAACGCACAGATTTGGGCTGATACAAATGCAGAAAAGAATGGCTCTTCTTTAGCCGACTGGGTTGAAGCCGAAGGCTATTCCAGCTTTGAGAGTCAACCAGCAGGGAAAGATTATAAACAAACGTTCTGGACGAATCGCCCTCAGATAACGATCAAGGTAGATAAAACGACCTTTATCAAAGAGGATAATAAGACCTATACGCTTACCTATACGACAACTCCAGCTGATATCAAAGGAATTACAGTGAAATACTACACTAAATCCGAGGATACTTATACGGAGGTGGTAGATGGCGTGAAAGAGGTAGGTACCTATTATGTCTTCTTTACTCGCAAAGCAGACTCGCAGTATGAAGCTTTGAATGAAATGGTTGTCATGACCATTACCAATAAGTCCGTGCCAACGATCAGCACGCCTGCCGCTTTGCAAGAAAGTGTCTTAGAAGCTGGGTTGCCTTTGTCGATGTATCATTTAACTCCTGGTAAGGCAGTAAGCGGAGAGACCAAAGTGATCGGAACCTACAGCTGGGCCGATGGCAATCAAGTATTGACAGAAGGAGAGAACACATTGACCTACATCTTTACGCCGTCCAACTTGGCTGAGATGGACATCGCAACCGGCACAATTAAGGCAACTGCAAAACGCTATTTCACAGTGAAGACCGGTGTGAGCGCAAACGGAAAAGCGACGATCAACAACAAGAGTGCTTCAGATCATTATGAGAAGGACACTCGACTCACGCTGACTGTAACTCCAGACGAGGGTTATACCTTTACCGGCTGGAAAGGCTTGGATAACAGCAGCCTTACTTATACGGTCACCAAAGATGAAGAGCTGATCGCAGAGTTTGCAAAGAAGAAATTCACCGTGAACTACACCAACCCTGAAAACGGTACACTGACCGTGAAGAATGGATCAGCAACTGTAACCAGCGGTGCAACCTTGGATTATGGAACCGTTTTGACTGTAGAGGTTTCGGCTAATGACGGTTATACCGCTGAAGCCATCACAACCACCGGTTCTGCTTTGGTGAAGGGCGAAATCTTCTTGGATGCCAATACAACGATTACAGCAACTTTGGCGGCTAAACCAGCTACACCAAAGAAGATTACAGTAACGCAACCGGCCGGCGAAACAATCCGCTTGACTGACAAAACAACGGGTAAAGAGATCGTGGCTGGTAGCGAAGTAGCTGATGGTACGGTAATCATCATTGAGCGTACACCGAATAAGGGTTATAAGTTGGCAAGTTCTGAACAAGCCCGTGAAGAAAAGACAATCAATGCGGATGTAACAATTACAGCCAGCTTTGATCAAGAGACCTACACAGTCACTACTCCAACAAGTGGTACTGGCTATACGTTGACCGTAAGCAAGACAAGTAGTTTATTCTATGGAGAAGTAGTAACTTACACCAGCTCTTTGAGCGCAGGTTACAAGGGCATTGCCATGATGGTAAATGAGAAGGAGGTACCCGCCAATGGCTCCTTTATCGTAACGGGCGATATGACTGTTAAATATATTGTAGAAGCCAAGGCTGAGGTGAAGATTTTAGGAGAAAATCAATCTTACGTCTATAATGGTCGTGCACAAGCATTTGTTGTCAAGACCACTCCAGCTGGATTGACGAATGTGAACGTAACCTACAAGAAGAATGGTATAGAAGTAGGCACTCCGACAGATGCCGGTGAGTATGATGTGCTCATTACTCGTGCTGAGGATGAGAACTACAAAGCTTTCTCCGCAACAAAAACGTTAACCATCACGAAAGCTCCGGTGATTATCACAGCAAGACCGAATGCTGCACCATCGGCAGAAGATGACAAGGGTGGTAAAGCTTCCGTGGCTGGAACTTGGAGTAGCGGAGCAAAACCTGAAAATCCCGTGAAGCCTATCCTAAGAGCAGCAGAAGATCAGTATGCGATCTTCACACCTTCCAGCGACAACTATGCACAGGGCTATTGCTTGCCGGGTAGCGCAATGAATATTAATGTGAAAATTAATCAACCTACTGACGGCTCTGGTACGATCTCCGTTTGGGATGGTAACTTGCAGATCGTAAATAATGAGAGCAATAATGCTCTTAGCGGTAGTGAGTTAACGATCTATGCAACTCCTGCTGTTGGCTATAAGTTGAAGAGCTTGAAGATCGGTAACGAAGTTCAGACAGCACAGGCTGATGGTAGTTTCACTGTTACACCTACAGCCGATATTACGGTATCTGCTGAATTCGAGGCAAAAGCATCTTTGAATCCAACTATTTCAGGAACCAATAATTTGGTTTACGATGGAACGGTAAAGAGTGTAACGATCAGTGCTACGGATGTAACAACGGGCTGGAATTACAGTGTGCAACAGAATGGCATCACGGTCAGCCCGATCAATGCAGGTACGTATGATCTGTTGATCACACGTGAAGAGGACGATACCTATCAGGCTTATCGACAGTTGCATAGCGGTGCTTTGGTGATCGGAAAGGCGACACCGACTGCAACTGCACCATCAGCTACTGTTTTGAAAGGTGCTTTACTTTCGACGGCTGCGCTGTCGGGTGGTGCTTCCACCACAGATGGTACATTCGTTTGGGAAAATCCGAATGCGACGTTTACCACAAACGGAACAGCCAACATGAAATTTATTCCAAGCGACGCAGCTAACTTCAATGAAGTAAGTAGTATTCAAGCTAATGTGACCGTAAGCGATGTACAAGCCGTGACTTTCACACAGCCTGAACATGCGACTTTGACGGTAAAACGAGGTGAAACCGTCTTGCAATCAGGAGACTTGATCGCAAATGGAGATGTATTGACCATCACTGTGACACCTGAGAATGGCTACATATTAGAGTCATTGAAGGTAAACGGTAGTAGCTTCTCGAATGGAGGCACTTACACCGTGGCCAATGGTACGACGGTAATGATCGTGGCTACAACGAAAGAATATGTGGCTCCAATCATTCCTGATGAAGGTGGTGGAAGCTCTGATCCTGATCCCGAACCCGAGATCCCGACCGTATCGAATCCGGTGGTAGCAGAGCGTACAGCAACAACAGCGGTGATCACTTGGGAGAAGATTTCGGGTGCAACCAGCTATAAGTTGTTCCTCTATGCGAAGAAGACCGACAGCACGCCGCTGAAGATCTATGAGTTTGATAAGGACGGTAAGCTGAAAGCGACAACGATCAGCTTCAACCTGACCGGCTTGGAGGAGGGCAAGTCTTACTATGTGGAGACAGCCGCTTACAACGCATTGGGTACGCTGCTCGTGAAGAAGAGCCTGACATTGAGCGAGACGCCGACTGGCATCGAGGCCATCTCTGAAGGTTCACAGCTCTACACGGTGAAGGGCGCGATTGTGGTAGCTCCGGCAGAGCCGCTGCAGGTAGCGATCTACTCCGTAGCAGGCCAGTTGCTCTTCAACGACGAGGTTTCTTACCTCACACAGATGCCGGCCAAGGCAGGTATCTATATCGTCGCTATCCAAAAGGGCAACGATCGCCTCACTGAGAAAGTCATTGTGAAGTGAGGAATTAGGAGTTAGGAATTGGGGGAATAAATCATCATTCCTAAATCATCATTCCTAACTTCTAAATATAAAAAGAGCCGCAAAGCGAGGGTCGGAATCCGACTACGCTTTGCGACTCTTTTTCATTCACTTATAGCTTATGCTATCAGGCGGCCAATTGATAATAGACACCAAGGTTGTTTTTGCCTTGTTCGATTTTACTATCCCGCAACAACTGAGCCAGTGCTAAGCAGAGGTCTGTGCTGCTCAATCGCGTAAGACGTTGTAACTCGTTGAATGTACAACTGTAAACCTGGCGTATCACCTGATAGACGGCTTTGCTATTCTCTTTGATCCTCTCAAAATTCATCATATTACTTCTTCGTTTATAACTATGTGTTTCATTACTCATTCGCTTATATAACGGATCTTTTCCCTCGATTGTTGGTCGCATAAAGACTATTTTGGCATTTTTCAAAGTTCCTGCTCGATTCGCATCGTTCTTTCACAAATAAAATACTATTTTTGCCCCATTGAAAAAGCATGGCTTCTATATAATGGACAGACAAAGGCATAACGACGCACTGCGCGATACGGTTGAGCGGCTTTCGGACGAGGGCTCTTACACGCAACTATTTCATGCCTATTGCGAAGAGGAGGAGCTACCCTCCGGCAAAGTGCTGCAATCTTTGGTGGAGCTCTGCCGTGCTATTCTATTCCCCGGGTATTACGGTCAGGCGCGTATCACCGGCCAAACGATTCGTTTTCACACAGGCGTATCTGTCGAACAACTGTTCGCTGGACTTTCCAAACAGATCTATGCAGGATTGTGCTTCGCGAATGCTTCGCAAACAATCGCCTCCCAAGCGGCTAAAGCAAAGGCAGAACAGATTGCCGAGGCGTTTATCTGCGGCTTGCCTGCGTTACGTAGCCTGTTGGCGACCGATGCGGAGGCCATGTTCGACAACGATCCCGCCGCGCAGAATCCGGGAGAGGTCATCTTTTGCTATCCGGGTTTCCGAGCAATCTGCAATTATCGGATCGCCCATACGCTCTATCAGCTGAAAGTGCCCTTCATCCCCCGCATGATCACAGAAATGGCCCATTCGGAAACCGGTATTGACATCCATCCGGGCGCAACGATCGGTCATCATTTCTCGATCGACCACGGCACAGGCACTGTCATAGGCGAGACGAGTGTGATTGGCAACTATGTACGCATTTTCCAAGGGGTTAGCTTGGCTGGAGCGAAATTGCCACCCGACGAGAAGGGAAACACAATCAGAGGAGTTGCCCGCCATCCGATCTTAGGCGATCACGTCACGGTCTATTCCAACGCAACGCTGATTGGCAAAATCCATATTGGTGACGGTGCGACCATCTGCGGTAACGTCTGGGTGGCAGAGGATGTGCCGGCCGGAGCCACGGTCAGCCAACCGGAAAGAGAGAACAAACTTATGTAAGCAAACAATATTTATTCATCACTACATACATTAAAATGAACGAGACATTTGAAATGGTGGCTAAGACGCTGTACGGATTAGAGGAGATCTTGGCCGGAGAATTATTAGCCTTGGGCGCCAACGACCTGCAATTAGGTCGGCGCATGGTATCTTTCACGGGAGACAAGGAGTTGCTTTACAAGGCGAATTTCTGTTGCCGCACCGCCCTACGCATCCTAAAGCCGATCTATCATTTCAAGGCAAAAGATGCGGATACGGTTTATAAAGAGGTGAAGAAGATCGAGTGGGAGAAATACCTGACATTAGACAAGACCTTCGCCATTGATTCCGTTATCTATTCGGAGGACTTCAACCACTCGAAGTTCGTGGCTTATCGCACGAAAGATGCTATTGTTGATTACTTTATCGAGAAGTTCCAGAAGCGTCCCTCCGTGCGTGTGAATAATCCAGATCTGTATATCAACATCCATATCTCCCACAACGACTGTACGCTTTCGATCGACAGCTCCGGCGAGTCTTTACACAAGCGCGGTTATCGTGTGGATCAAACCGAGGCACCCCTCAATGAGGTGTTAGCAGCCGGCATGATCCTGAAAACCGGTTGGAAAGGCGAGTCGAACTTCGTGGACCCGATGTGTGGCTCAGGCACACTGCTGATCGAGGCGGCTATGATCGCACTCAACATCGCACCGGGTATCTATCGCAAGGAATTCGCTTTCCAGAAGTGGATTGACTATGATGAGGAGTTGTTCGACCGAATCTATAACGATGACAGCCAAGAGCGTCCGTTTGAGTTCCATTGCTATGGCTCCGACATCTCCCAACAAGCGATCGACATTGCGTTGGAGAATATCCGCAGCGCAGGATTGGTGAAATACATTAACCTGAAGGCTATGCCTTTCCAGCAGTATCAAGAGGCACCGCAGCCCGGTATCTTGGTGATGAATCCACCCTATGGCGAGCGTATCTCGTCGCATGACTTGATGGGATTGTATGCCATCATCGGTGAACGACTGAAACATGTCTTCACCGGTTATCAAGCATGGATCATCAGCTACAAGGAGGAGTGCTTCGAGAAGATCGGCCTGCGTCCCTGCGAGAAGATGAAACTGATGAATGGCTCGTTGGAATGTGAGTATCGTTGTTATGAACTGTTCGAGGGTAAAAACAAAGATTATAAGAAGGCCCTCAATGAGCGAGAAGGCGAGCGGGAGCAGCGTCCCCCACGGGAACAACGTTTCAACAAGACCGATCGTCCCGACTTCAGCCGCCGGATGGACCGCCCGGAGCGCCGTTTTGCCGCTGCCCACAGCGAAAATGAGGAAGAGCGCATGGCTGCCATGCCGGGCCGCCGTCGCCCCCGAGAGGAGAAGGAGGAAGACGCGGATTTCCGTCGCAGAGGGGAAGGCCGTCCCGCCAAGATGCGTTATCGCAGTGAAGAGGAGAAGCCGCATGGCGATCACAAGAAGTCGTTCGGCGATCGGGATCGCAAGCGGGATTTCGGTGATCGGAAAAAACCGTTTGGCGACTTCAAGCGTGACAAGAAAAATGATCACAAACGAGAGGGCAAGCGCTCGTTCGACAAACGAGGAGGTAAACCCAACTTCAAAAGAGATTTCGGAGAGGATGATGAGGATTAAGTGGATACAACTGCTAACTGTCTTTTATACATTGCTATTGGCTATGGCTGTCACCGCACAAGAAAAGGAGCTGACGCTGCATGATCTCATTCCCGGCGGGAAGAGCTACAGCCGTTTCGTTCCCAAAACATTGAAACAGCTCAATTGGTGCGGTGAGCGCTATTTCTACGTGAAGGGCGACAGTGTATGGGGTGCCCTGCCAGAGAAAAAGGAGCAGGTACTTTTCACCCGTGAACAGTTAAACCAGGCGCTCACACAGGCAAGTCTGCCTACAGTGGGCAAACTGCCGACTTTCACTGTGCCTTTTGCGCTAGATACACATAGCACGATCTTGGCCTTCAACAGTCATAACCACCAGATTCATTATGACTATCAGAAACAAAAGGTTACGGCAGATTATGCACTAAAGGCAGCATGGAACAACCTCGATTTCTGCACGGCTAATCAATACTTTGCCTACACCAACGGCAATAACCTCTTCTTACTTTCTCCCAAGGGCGATACGACGATCGTCACCAACGAACAAGAGGAGGGCATTGTATGCGGGCAGGCGGTGCATCAACGGGAATTTGGTATCACGAAAGGTACATTCTGGTCACCCAAAGGAAATGCCTTGGCCTTTTACCGGATGGACGAACGGATGGTGACAACCTATCCCTTGGTCAATATTGATAGCCGATGTGCTACCTTAGTGCCCCATAAATACCCGATGGCAGGCATGAAGAGCCATGAGGTGACAGTGGGTATTTATCAGTTAGCAACCGGGAAAACCATCTGGTTGAAAACCGGATTGCCTAAAGAGAAATACCTGACCAACATCGCCTGGAGCCCCGATGAACGAAGCATCTACCTCATCGAGCTGAACCGAGAGCAGAACGAGCAACACTTGG
Organism: Parabacteroides sp.; assembly: GCA_022775005.1. Lineage (GTDB taxonomy): Bacteria > Bacteroidota > Bacteroidia > Bacteroidales > Tannerellaceae > Parabacteroides. The sequence continues at coordinate 76,182 of JALFJR010000047.1, read as the reverse complement.
TGCGCTATTCCGCAGAGACCGGAGAGCGAGAGGCGGTATTGATCACAGAAAGCGATCATCGCTATGTGGAGCCACAACAGCCCATCCTCTTCTTGCCGAATGACCCGAACAAGTTCATCTGGCAAACCGAAGCGGACGGCTATAATCATCTTTATCTCTTTGATACCGATGGCAACGAGCTGCGCAAGTTGACCGGTGGCGAGTGGGTAGTGACCCGCATATTGGGATTCAGTGAAGGTGGCAATAAACTGATCATCGAAGGTACCGCTCCTCATCCGGTCTCCCCCAGCATGCACAGCAACGGCTTATCGCGCTATGTGTGGGAGGTGAACCTGAAGGAACGTGAGCTTATGAACTGCCTCAGTTGGAAGGTAGGTGTACATAACTGGAAGCTCTCTCCGTCAGGCGCATACGCCCTCGACAATGTCAGCTCTTCAACCGTTCCCCGAGAGATCGATCTCATTCGAGTAAAAGAGGCAAAAGTGGTGCGAACCTTGCTAACAGCACCCGATCCCTATAAAGGCTACCGAATGCCGAAGATCCAAACCGGCACGCTCACGGCGGCCGATGGGAAAACAAAGCTCAACTATCGGTTGACCCTCCCTCCCGATTTGGATCCGAACAAAAAGTATCCAACCATTGTCTATGTCTATGGAGGTCCCCATGCGCAATTAGTGACTGGCGATTGGATGCACGGTGTGCGCGGATGGGATATTTACATGGCCTTGCGCGGCTATGTACTTTTCACGGTTGACGGACGGGGATCTGCCAATCGGGGACATGCTTTCGAGAGTGTGATCCACCGTAATCTGGGTGTGAACGAGATGGCCGACCAAATGCAAGGCGTAGCTTTTCTTAAATCCCTTCCCTACGTGGACGCAGATCGGATCGGTGTACATGGCTGGAGCTATGGCGGCTTCATGACCACCAACCTGATGTTGACCTATCCCAACGTATTTAAGGTAGGTGTGGCTGGAGGACCGGTGATCGATTGGAGCAACTATGAGATTATGTATGGCGAACGGTATATGGATCGGCCACAAGATAACCCGGAGGGGTACAAGAATGCCAACCTGAAATTAAAGGCGGGCAATCTCAAAGGGCATCTGCTGCTGATTCATGGCGATGTGGATCCCGTAGTCGTTTGGCAGCACAGTTTGGGCTTCTTGAAAGCCTGCGTGGATGCCAACACCTATCCGGATTACTTCGTCTATCCACGGCACCAGCACAACGTAATCGGCAAGGACCGGCCTCATCTGCATGAGAAGATCACCCGCTATTTTGACGATTACTTGAAATAAAAACAACTGAACATAGAAATCTTAAAAAGAAGAACGATGAATATATTATTGGTAGGATCAGGCGGACGTGAACATGCGATCGCATGGAAAATCGCACAAAGTCCGAAAGTAGATCAGTTATTTATTGCTCCCGGAAATGCGGGAACAGCCTTAGTTGGTACCAATGTCAATATGAAAGCCGATGATTTCGATGCGATCAAGGCCTTTGTATTGACCCATGAGGTGCAGATGGTCGTAGTAGGACCGGAGGATCCCTTGGTAAAAGGTATCTACGATTACTTCAAGCAGGATGAGGCGTTGGCTGCTATTCCTGTGATTGGTCCCAGCAAAGCGGGTGCACAGTTGGAGGGCAGCAAGGATTTCGCCAAGGCCTTTATGATGCGTCACCATATCCCAACCGCTCGTTACAAGAGTATCTCCGCAGCGAACTTAGAGGAAGGTTATGCTTTCTTGGAGCAGCTATCAGCACCCTATGTATTGAAAGCGGATGGCTTGGCGGCAGGCAAAGGCGTGTTGATCATCGACAACTTAGCCGAGGCCAAGAAAGAGTTAGGCGATATGTTAGGTGGTATGTTTGGCGATGCCAGCAAAACGGTTGTCATCGAGGAGTTCTTGGATGGTATCGAATGCTCAGTCTTCGTTTTGACTGATGGCAAGGACTACAAGGTACTTCCCGTAGCGAAAGATTACAAGCGCATTGGCGAAGGCAATGTAGGTTTGAATACTGGTGGTATGGGTGCAGTTTCACCTGTTCCGTTTGCGGACGAGACCTTCATGGAGAAGGTGGATAGCCGCATCATCCGTCCGACCATTGAGGGACTGCAAGCCGAAGGCATCGATTATAAAGGATTCATTTTCTTAGGCTTGATCAATGTCAAGGGGGAGCCGATGGTGATTGAATACAATTGCCGTATGGGAGATCCGGAGACAGAGGTAGTGATGTTGCGCATTGCTAATGATTTGGTCGATCTGATGGAAGGTGTAGCCGCAGGAGATTTGGCTAACCGTGAACTGAAACAGGATCCGCGTGCGGCAGTCACGGTGATGTTGGTCAGTGGAGGTTATCCAGAGGCCTATGAGAAGGGTAAGGCAATCAGCGGTATCGAGCAGGTAGATCCGGAAAGCATCCTATTCCATGCGGGCACGAAGATGGCAGAGGGTCAATTGGTGACCAACGGTGGTCGTGTGATTGCGGTTAGCTCATACGGAGCCAACAAAGAAGAGGCATTAGCGAAATCTTTTGCCGGAGCGAAAGCGATCCAGTTCGAGAAGAAGTATTTCCGTCGTGACATTGGATTTGATCTCTAAGCGACTATACGTATGAGTAGATCGGCATCCTATTATAGGCAACGCTATCAAATTAGCACAAAGGCGACTTACAGCTACATGTTTGTCGCCTGCCTCTTTTGTTGGTTATTGGGCTATTTCACCTCTGCCGGATATCCTGTTTATGGGGAGGTAACAGCTCCCCCACTTTGGAATGCTCTCTGTGCACGGATGCCCAGTAAATCAGGGACCTATCTCATCGGACTTCTGCTGATGTTAGGAGGTGCTTTTTTCGTGCATCGAGCCAATTATGCGTTGATGCTGATACGAGAGAAAAGTTATCTTCCTTTCCTATTTTATGCGCTCTTTATTAGTACCAACCCCGATTTCTTTCCCTTGAAAGCAAGCTCAGTGGGTGTCTTTTGCCTCATCTTGGCACTTTATCAGCTCTTTACCGCCTATCACGATCCCTATTCCGTAGAGAAAGCCTTCAATGCAGCCTTATTGATAGGTATCGGCAGTCTGCTTTGGGTCTATATCTTATGGTTTTTGCCACTGTTTTGGTTAGGCATGTATAACTTCCGATGTCTAACCTTACGCACGATCTGCGCCTCCCTGGTCGGGATTAGCACCGTCTATTGGTTTGTACTAGGATGGTGTGTGTATGCGCATGATTTCACACCCCTTACTCTACCCTTTACTACCCTGTTCAAGATGCGGCTATTGACTATGGTTGGTATAGATTTGATCGACTGGTTCCAGATCATACTGATCGCCTGCTTGTCGGTCATTGCCTCCTTGAATATCCTGACCCATGAATATGAAGATAACTTGCGAACCCGCCAATTCCTGTCTTTCTTAATCATGTTGTTAACTTGGTCGTTCGGACAGTTCTTCCTCTACGAGCAATCTTCGGAGGAGTTTTTGGCCATAGGCTGCGTACCAGCAGCGATCTTGACCGCACACTTCTTTACGGTCAAACGAGGGAAGTATATCTTTGGGTTATTTCATATAGCCCTATTGTTGTTTATTAGCCTTTTGATCATTCGTTTATGGAATTTCTGATCGCTTACGGATTCATCGGTGTCTTCATCGCCTCTTTCTTGGCCGCTACGGTATTACCATTTAGCAGCGAGGTCGTATTGACGGGTGTGCTATTGGCTGGAGCTTCCTATTGGCCCTGCATGATCGCAGCTACCTTGGGCAACTTCTTAGGTGGCATGAGCTGTTATTGGTTAGGGATGTTAGGCAAAATGGAATGGATCGAGAAGTACCTGAAACTGGATCCCGTGAAATTGCAGAAGGTACAAAACTGGATCCAAGGTAAAGGCTCATGGATGGGCTTCTTCGTCTTCCTCCCCGGCATTGGCGATTTCATTGCCGTAGCCCTCGGCTTCTTACGTGCGAATATTTACATAGTCGCCATCTCCATGTTCATCGGCAAGGCCATCCGCTATTGGATTTGGATGGAGTTTGTCTATATGGTGGCTCAATAACTCCTCCCGATATTTACTGGAATCGATTTTATAACTATCTTATTATCAATAAATATACTCGTAAGCTTATCACTTGTTAAACCGCAAGCTTACGAGTATAGATAACCGTAAGCTTGCGGCTTGAAAAATCGTAAGCTTACGGCTCAAAAAGGCCTTAGTGGTTCACTATTTCTTGAACACTTGACCCTTTGCAATGATTAGCAACGGGGCTTCAATTGCTTGAAGAAATCATTGCCCTTGTTATCTACCAAGATGAATGCGGGGAAGTCAACTACCTCGATCTTCCAGATGGCCTCCATACCCAACTCCGGATACTCAACGCACTCGATGCTCTTGATGTTGTTCTGTGCCAAGATCGCAGCCGGACCACCGATAGAGCCTAAGTAGAAACCACCATGCTTCTTACAAGCATCCGTTACCTGCTGGCTACGATTACCCTTCGCCAACATGATCATGCTACCACCGTGGCTCTGGAAGAGATCCACGTAGGGATCCATACGACCAGCGGTTGTTGGACCCATGGAACCACAAGCCATGCCTGCCGGAGTCTTCGCCGGACCTGCATAATAGATGGGGTGATCCTTGATGTATTGCGGAAGCTCCTCACCTCGATCCAGACGCTCTTTCAGTTTCGCATGCGCAATGTCACGACCTACGATGATCGTACCGTTCAAAGAGAGGCGGGTTGCCACCGGATACTTGTCGAGGATCTTCAAAACGTCAGCCATAGGCTGGTTCAAGTCGATCTTCACTGCGTCACCCTCACCGGCCTGACGCAACTCCTCCGGAATCAACTCTGCGGGATTGGAGTCGAGCTTCTCGATCCAGATACCTTCCTTATTGATCTTACACTTGATGTTACGGTCTGCGGAGCAGCTTACGCCCAAACCAATCGGGCAAGAGGCACCGTGGCGAGGCAAGCGGACAATGCGTACGTCGTGTGCCATGTACTTACCACCAAACTGTGCGCCCAAACCAATCTTATAGGCCTCCTCCAGTACCTGCTTCTCCAACTCTACGTCGCGGAATGCACGGCCATACTCGTTACCCGTCGTCGGCAACTCGTCATAGTAGTGCGTAGAGGCCAACTTTACGGTCAAGAGGTTCTTCTCCGCAGAGGTTCCACCAATCACGAACGCAATGTGATAGGGAGGACAAGCGGCTGTACCCAGGGTCTTCATCTTCTCTACCAAGAAGGGCACCAAGGTGTTCGGGTTCAACACGGCCTTTGTCTCTTGATAGAGATAGGTCTTGTTGGCAGAACCACCACCCTTTGTCACGCAAAGGAACTCATACTCCATGCCTTCAGTAGCCTCGATGTCGATCTGAGCCGGCAAGTTGCACTTCGTGTTGACCTCGTCATACATGTTGAGGGGAGCGTTCTGTGAATAGCGCAAGTTCTCCTCGGTATAGGTCTTGTAAACACCCTCAGAGAGTGCCTCCTCATCGCAGTAACCGGTCCAAACCTGCTGGCCCTTCTCACCGTGGATAATAGCCGTACCCGTATCTTGGCAGATGGGCAGCTTACCCTTCACAGAAACCTCGGCATTGCGCAAGAAGGTCAATGCTACATACTTATCATTATCACTTGCCTCGGGATCGCGGAGGATCTTCGCCACCTGCTCGTTGTGAGAACGACGCAACATGAACGAAACATCGCGGAAAGCGGCATTCGCCATGACGGTCAAGCCCTCCTTGGCGATCTTCAATATCGGTTTCCCCTCAAACTCAGAGACGGAAACATAGTCTTTTGTCAACAAATAATACTCTGTCTGATCCGGTCCTTTCTGGAACATCGGCTCATAGTGAAACGGAGGTGTTGCCATAACAGATGAAATTAGTTTATAATATTATTATATGTATTAGTATATCTTTCAGACGGGCAAACTTAGCGAAAAAAGCTGATAGTTGGTTGCCCGTCCTCCGTAAATCAGAATAAAATATCAATTTCGTAGGTGCTTAGCTATTCCACCGGTCTTCCCTTTACCTTATTGCAGGTGATGGCAAACTTCAACGGCAGCAAGAGGCTGAACGGAATGCGCAGCCAACCCGGCATATTGAAGGTGTGTAAACCCAACAAAGAGCCCAACTGCACACCCATCGCAGGAGCCGCCACGAAGCGGGTCTCTTGGCTACGCCGATCCACACCCATCTCCATGTAAGCATACAAACCCAAGAAACGACGAGGCGAAACAAAAAGATCGAGATTGTAAGCCGCACCAGCCTTCACATCCCAGCTATCCGGACGTCCCTGCTCTGCATCGCCCCAGAAGTAATTCCCAGAAATCATAGGATAAAGCCAATGAATCACATCTCCCTTACGGGCAGACATGGCATTGGCACGGCCAAAGCGATGCCAGTTGAACATACTCAAACTCAAACGACCGCCGATGCCTGCCCCCAAAGCTGTCTTGGTGTTCGTTCCATCCGTAACGGTGAAAGAGAAGGAGTTGGCCACTCGCGAGCGGATAAAATTGCGGGTGAAGGGCTCTTGTACGATCAGCTGCAGCTCCTTTTGCCGATCCAGAGCGACACTATCCAAAGGTACTTCGATCAGTTTCGTCCCGAAAGGGAGCGGGAAGTCTCGCACGACGGGATAATGCGCATACACGAAAGCAGGCCAATCCGCACGCTTCTCCGGCAACTGCGTTAACACATTCATTGCCTCTCCTTGCACAGCCTTGCCATACGCTTGCCAAACCTCCAGAAGCGATTGACAGGTAGCATTCACCACTTGGTAGAACACCCGTGTCTCCCGCTCGTACTTATCTCCTTTGGGCAATTTATAGGGATTGGGATCCGTCACCCGAATCTCCGTATAGCTCTCCTTACCCACATACTCCTCCATGTTTTGGTTCAAGCGCTTATCGCCAAACGAGGCCCAAGTCTCGCCTTTCAAATTCGCGGTCTGAACAGGGACGGTATTGTAGAAATCGTGCAGTGCCTTGTTGTTGGAAACGGCGGAGGCTCCAAACCCACGGCGCACCATCTGGTGGCCGGAGGCAAAAGAGTCTTGCAAGAAATGTTCGGCAAACGCCTCATACAGCATCGCATAAAATAGGTAGTCGCTCGCCGAATACGCATCGCCAACCAAGTGTGCCTTGCCGGCCTCCTCCGCCAAATAGGTGGCAAAGATATGGATGCAGAAATATTTGCTCATCGAAAGGAGGCGATCTAATTTGGCAAACGTGTCATTTACATGGGCCGGAGAAGCCAACGCCCGGATCAACTCCGTGTCAATCTTGCGCAAATGATCATTCAAGTCATCACCATAACTGTAGAAATGGGAGAGGTCCTTAATCGCCATCACCCCGTACGCCAAATTCACTTTCAGAAGTTCCACGCTGTTGGCTCCTGTCAGGAAATGCTGCATGGCATCCACCTCCAACAGCAGGGTGCGGTTGGTCTTGGAATAATGCGCCTGCAAACCGGTCTCCAACAGCAGGAGATTAGACACATGATCGCCCGCCAATCCACAAAGCGTGCCATAAGTAACTCGGTTAGGCGCTTGCGACAATTCATTGAGCACGAACGACAAGCTATCCTCACTCAGCTGCACATCCAACACTGAATCTAACAGTGCATAAAAAGTTGTCTCATCAGGGAAAATGCCTGCTGCCACTAAGCGCTCCGGCATCAGGATCATGGCTCGATCGCCAATCTTCCGATGCTCCGCAAAATCCCATGCGTAGGCGGAAAAGGTTAACCCACAAAACCACACCAAAAGCAATCTGACTCGCCACATAGTGCTTGCAGACCTACCTGTTTTCTTATTTTTTACCGGGTTACTCATAAAAACAATCCCTATTACATTAAAACTTCAGCTATCTTTGCCGCTCATAAAGATACGTCCACAAAATAACTATTTTTGGCGTTATGAAACGATTATCAATTAGAAATATCCTATGGGCAGTTGGCATATTCGTGGCTATGCCCCTTGTTGCCCAAGTCAGTCATGGAGGGCATCCCCTTCCCTTGTCCGTTTTACGCAGTGCTGCGGCTAACGCCCAGCTGTTTGAGACCTTGCCTGCCTTCGACCTGCAAGAGCAACTCCGTATAGACTCCTTAGAGCAGACTGACCTGCGCAACGGCTTTCATTTCGCCTATAAGTTTATGACCGATTATACACCTGATAACTCCGGTGTGCATTTCACGACGGCGGAAGGCACAAAGGTTTGGCGTTTGGGCATCCACTCTGCTGGAGCCTTGTCGCTAAACGTCTTATTTAGCGAATATGAGTTGCCGGAGGGGGCGCAACTCTTCCTCTACAACGCCGACCAGAGCCAGGTGTTAGGGGCATTCAACCACCTCAACAACTCCGAGCTGGGGCTACTCCCTGTCGCTCCCATTGAGGGTGACAGCTTGATCATCGAATACCAAGAGCCCGCTTCAGCGGCTTTCCGGGGCAAACTCTGCGTGGGAGAAGTAAATCATGGCTATCGGAGCCTGCGTGGCTTGGAACCGAACGACAATACCTCCTCCAACAGTACGTCACCGGCCGTGATCTGTTACCAAGACAGCGATGAGCAGTTGGATCAACTACGTCGAAGTGTCGTTCTGTTGATCATCGACGGTACCACAGGATGCACCGGTGTTTTGCTGAACAACACAGCACAAGATGGTCGTCCCTACTTTTTAACGGCTTCCCATTGCTTGAACAACCTGTTTCAAGTCAAGAATCCTGACTACGAAGCTGTGGCAGGACGCATTGTCTGTTTTTACCAATTCGAGAGTCCTTTCTGTGGCACGCTCATGCGAGGCACAGAAGAGCTGAGTACCGCCTCTGCCCATTACCGGGCTGTGGATGAGGAGGGCGACATGGCTTTGTTGGAACTGTTGGAGACGCCCCCTGTCTATTACCAACCCTACTATGCCGGTTGGAACATCACGGAACAAGGGGGCAAGGGGCCTTTCACGGGGTTGCATCATCCCAACTATACTGTCAAACGTTTTTGCTTGACGGATCAAGTGGAGCCAGCCACTTTTGATATTTCTGAAATAAAATTTTACGGCAAGGCCCATTGGCACGTATCCGACTGGCAAATAGGTTATACCAACGCCGGCTCCTCCGGAAGTCCGCTTTTTAATGCGCACGGGGAGGTAATCGGTGCGCTCACGGGAGGTAACTCTACGGCAAGCAATCCGAAAAATGATTATTACTACCGTCTTGCTGCCACATGGAACACCAAAACTGAACCTGAACATCAACTCAGTCATTGGTTGAACCCACAAGCCAATGGGCAACAAAGGTGCGAAGGATTAGATCCCTATGCGGCTGCTCCCGCTTTTCGATTAAGCAATGTGGCCGTATCAGGTCACCAAGAAGAGGCGGAGGCCGCCTACTATGAGAAAAGTGAAGAGACACCCTTGTTCGGAAATAATCCGTTAGGTATAGAGGCCTGCGCAGAGGTCTATCAAAGCAACGGTGCGGCTACACTGCATGGAGCCTACATCGTGACTCCCTCTTGCGGAAGTGCCTATGCGAACATGGAGGTAGAGATTGTTGTCTATGCAGGTGATACTAAACCTACTACCCTATTACATAAAGAGCGTTTTAAACCCTCTTACACAAACTTGGCACTCACCAACCAGGAGTTTCAAGAAAGTACCAAACCGCTCAACCGTTCACAAGAAACATTCATCCCATTTAGTCAGCCTATAACAGTGAATGGCATGTTTTATGTCGGTTATCAGTTTGTACAACCGAACGGTGCCTATTTTTCCGCTTATAGTCTTCCCGAAGGGGTAAGCACTCGAAACACCACTTGGATGAAAATTTCCAACGAATGGAAACCTGCGCCCGAGGTGCAAAGCGTAGGCTATAGCACATCGCTTTTCATCGATCCCGTCATTCAATACGGGGGCAGCGTGGCGAATGAGGAGATTGTATCAAGCAAAGAGCTACCTCTCATCTGCCAAGGCACAACTAAGGGGGTCTATCATGTTTGGTTGCCCGATGGCCATGAACAGGCTACTTATCAAGTAACAGCCATCAATGGCCAAATTATTGAAGAAGGATGGCTACAAGGGGCAACTTCCACACTGCGTCTTCCTTCAATGGGAACAGGGATCTACCTACTCACCGTGCGTTGCGGTGCGCAGACGCAAACGCTCAAAATACGCATGTAAATTTCTTTTAGTATAATCAGAGGGCATTAATTTGCGTGAATATTAAATATTTTCGAGTTGAGATACACTACATGAAGAAAAAAATAAGTAGTTTTGCGCGATAATGGGATTGATAGACAATTGAAACGAATATAGTAACATTATAACATTTTAAACTTACATCAAAATTATGAACAAAAAGTTTTTCTTGCCATTCTTTGTATTGGCAGTCATTATGACGCTTTCTTCTTGTTCTAACAAGTTGAAACCGTTGGCAGAACAGTACATTAAGGCGGAGCCGCAGCCGCTGGAGGCAATTGGTGGCAAAGTGCCCGTGACAATCAACGCAACTTTCCCCGCTAAGTGGTTTAACAAAAATGCCGTTGTAACTGTAACTCCGGTATTGCGCTATCAAGGTGGCGAGGCTTGGGGCACCGCTTACACCTACCAGGGTGAGAAGGTAAAGGGTAACAACCAAGTAATCCCGCAGGTAGCTGGTGCTAATGTAACGATGAAATCTGCTTTCACTTACAAGCCCGAGATGAAGAAGTCTGAGTTGTATCTGACTTTCGACGCAAAAATCAAGAATAAGGTGGTTAAATTGCCGGATGTGAAGATCGGCGAGGGCGTGATCGCTACTTCTGAGTTGGCTGACGCCGCTACAGCTACTGCCGCTATCGCAGCTGACAAGTTCCAGCGTATCATCAAGGAGGCTCACGACGCAAACATCATGTTCTTGATCCACCAAGCTAACTTGCGTGCGAGCGAGACAAACTCTGAGGCTATCAAGGAGTGGAAAGAGTTGGTTAAGAACGCTGACGAGGCTCCCAACCAGAACGTAGCTATCGAGATCAGCGCTTACGCTTCTCCGGATGGTGGTGTGAAGTTGAACACTGGCTTGGCTGAGCATCGTGAGGGCAACACCTCTAAGTATTTGGCTAAGGAGTTGAAGAAGATGAAGGTTGAGGTTCCGGTTGACGCTCGTTACACCGCTCAGGACTGGGATGGCTTCAAGGAGCTCGTTTCTAAGTCTAACTTGCAAGATAAGGATTTGGTATTGCGCGTGTTGTCTATGTACCAGGATCCGGAGACTCGTGAGAAAGAGATCAAGAACATCTCTGCTATCTACTCTGACTTGGCTGAGACCATCTTGCCGCAGTTGCGTCGTTCTCGCTTGACAGCTAACGTTGAGATCATCGGTAAGTCTGACGAGGAGATCTCTTCTTTGGCTAAGAGCAACCCGAAAGAGTTGAATATTGAGGAGATTCTTTATGCCGCTACATTGACTAACAACGATGCTGAGAAGATGGCTATCTATACGAAGGCTTCTGAGCTTTATCCGAATTGCTACCGTACTTGGAACAACATCGGTATGATGGCGTTCAAGGCTGGCGATTTGAACAAGGCAGAGCAAATGTTCAACAAGTCCAACTCTGTAAAGAACAATCCGGAGGCTAACATGAACTTAGGTTTGATCGCTTTGACGAAGGGTGATCAGGCAAAGGCACAGCAGTTGTTCGGTAGCGCTTCTGGCGTGAACGAGTTGAGCGAGGCATTAGGCGTGCTCTACTTGGAGCAGGGTGAGTGGGCAAAGGCCGCTAACTCTTTCGGTTCTGTAAAGACCAACAATGCTGCTTTGGCACAGATCTTGGTGAAGGACTACAGCAAGGCTTCTCAGACTTTGAACGGTGTAGCAAATCCTGACGCTACAACTTCTTATTTGAAGGCTATCGTTGCTGCTCGTACAAACGACGCTAACGGTGTAGTAAGCAACTTGAAAGCTGCTATCGCTAAGGATAAGAGCATGGCGAAAGAGGCTGCTATCGACTTGGAGTTTGCTAAGTTTGCAAATAACGCTGACTTCCAGGCTTTGGTTAAGTAATTCATCCAATCACGATAAGATTTGCCCCCTCCCAGGATCATCCCGGAAGGGGGCTTTCTTTACTATACCTAAACTAAATAAGCATGGATCAAACAACAAATGCCCTGGCGGGCAGTCGCTTCCCGAAAGAGCGTATTCGATATGCCGTCCTTTCGTTTTTCTTGGCTCAGGGCCTGTGCTTCTCTTCATGGGCCAGTCGTATTCCCGACGTGAAGGAGATTTTCTCAGTCAATTATGCCTTCTATTGGGGATTAGTGCTTTTCCTCATTCCAGTAGGTAAATTTGTAGCCATTCCATTAGCGGGTTATTTAGTGAGCCGCCTGGGTAGTCGCATCATGGTACAAATCAGTGTCATGGGATACGCGCTCTCCCTGTTTGCCATAGGATTGGCCACCAATATCTATCTGCTGGGTGTATGCCTCTTCTGTTTCGGTACATTCTGGAACCTCTGTGACATCTCGCTTAACACACAAGGCATTGGTATCGAACGACTCTATGGGCGAACGATTATGGCCTCTTTCCATGGTGGCTGGAGTTTGGCCGCCTGCTTAGGTGCATTAATCGGTTTCATCATGATTGTCTCTGGGATACCGCCTTTTTGGCATTTTACCCTAATAGCTGCCTTGATCACAATCATCGTGCTATGTGGACGACGTTATCTGCAAGCTGATATAGAGGATGAACCGCAGGCGAAACAGGAAGCCAATGAAGAGCAAACATCCACGACCAAAGAAACTCCCGCTTTGTTGAGTTTTATCCGTAAGCCGGAACTGCTACTGATTCAGTTGGGTGTTGTTGGATTGTTTGCCTTGGTCGTCGAGAGTGCGATGTTTGACTGGAGCGGCCTCTACTTTGAATCAGTATTACAGGTACCTAAATCCTTGCAAATCGGCTTCTTGGTATTCATGGTGATGATGACCGTAGGACGTTTCTTGACCAATTGGGCGTATGATCTCTTAGGCAAGCAAAAAGTGTTGCAGTTAGCGGGGTTCTTCATCTTCGCCGGATTCTTTATCACCTCGTTGTTGGGTGGTGTATTTGAGCAAATGACCTTGAAAGTGGCTGTTAACTCCTTAGGATTCATGTTAGTTGGCTTAGGTATCTCCTGCATGGTTCCAACGATTTACAGCTTGGTTGGCGCTAAGTCGAAGACACCGGTCAGCATCGCATTGACCATCCTTTCAAGCATCAGCTTTATCGGCTCCTTGATCGCTCCGTTGTTGATCGGAGCTGTCTCACAAGCCTTCAATATGAAATATGCCTATATGGTAGTTGGTTTGTTGGGCCTCTGCATCTGGTTGATGACTACCTTCTGCAAGGCATTCAAAACAGAATAGTAAGAAATTAGGAGTGAGGATTTTAATTCCTCATTCCTAATTTCTAATTCCTAATTTTACAAGTATCTTTCTTTAGCTGTTTCCATGCAGCGAAGCACATCCGCCTTCGTTCCGTTAAACGGTCCCATACCCTCGATTTTCAAGGTGGTCATGGCAGCGGCGAAACGTCCAGCCTCCTCGATGCTGGCGCCTTTTGCCCGTTGATAGAGATAGCCAGTCATGTAAGTATCTCCGGCACCCGTGGCATTGACAACTTCCTTAGGGATATAGGCGGGAATACGATGGAACGTCTCCCCATCATAAATAAGCGAGCCCATGCTACCGAAAGTCAGCAGCACCTCTTTCACACCCCAACTGTGAATCTCCTTGCCCGCTTTCTCCGGATCGGTATAGCCCGTCAATACCTCCATCTCATGCTCATTGGCTTTCAAAAAGTGTACATAACGGAGCACCTCTTTCTTCTCAGGCCAATCTACAGCAAACACATTCTGCTCACGTACCTCACGCAGGTAACCTTGCGAATCCACGGAGACCAATCCCTTTTCAGAGAGGTAACGTACCACCTCTAACGAGAAATCATCCGCTAACAAACTGCCCAAGTGGAAGATCTTTGCCTCGATCTGTCGTAAGTAATCCACTGTGAAGGGATCAGCCTTCGCCAAGACACGTTGTGTACGATTATCTTGGTTCTCTCCATAAATATTCTCGAAATAAACCGTATGGCGACTGGGCATCACGGCCACCTCTATGCCTTCCGCACGCAGCTCCTCCACCGATTTCATCTCGCTTTCCGCCAAGGCCGTAACCAAGGTATAGTCGATGTCGTCAAAATGCTTGATCGCATGAGAGAAATAGTAAGAGGTACCGCCCGGCATATAAACGGTATTCTTGGGGGTCACCACCTTATCCAAAGTGATATGCCCCACACAGCAAAGTTCATGTCTATTCATTGTTCTTGTTTATTTCATGTTTTGTGCAGCCACTCTTCGCTGCTTTGCTGCAAAAGTAGCAAAAAAGGGCTTATATCACAAGAGTTCAGCCACTTTCTCTAATCCCATGCTATGCGATCCCTTGATTAAGATGTGGTATCCTTTCAGTGGCTGCGCCTTCAAGGCGGCCACCAAAGCTTCGGTATCGGCATAGGGAGCGAATGCCTGACCTACATTCGAGAAGTGCTTGCCACACAGCAACACTTTGTCGAAACCGGCCGCCTTCACTTGCTCAACCACCTCCGCATGTAAGGCATCGCTGGTTTCACCTAGCTCTCGCATATCCCCTAAGATAACCGCTTTGGGTGACACAGGCAGCAGCTTGAAGTTCTCAATCGCTACTTTCATACTACTGGGATTGGCATTATAAGCATCGATAATCAACGTATTGTTTGCGGTTTTCTTCAACTGTGAACGATTGTTGGTGGGCTCGTAAGCCGCAATGGCCCGACTGATTCGCTCTGCCGGCACCTTCAAATAGCGACCGATAGCGACCGCCGCCAACACATTATCTAAGTTATAACTACCGATCAGATGCGTTTCTACCGTATGGATCTTGCCCTGCTGTTTCCAATGGAACGTCAAGAACGGATCACAACTTACCACATGACCAGACGCAAAGGCTGTCTCACTGCTGCCATAGGCAACCTGCTCTATGCCCTTCGCCAAGGAGAGCAATGCCTGATTCTCCGACTGGACAAATACCTTTCCCTTGGTTCGACGCAAGAAGTCATACAGCTCCCCTTTCGTATGCAATACGCCCTCATAAGAACCAAAACCCGCTAAATGGGCACAACCCACATTGGTAATCAGACCATAATTGGGATGAACCAAATCGACTAACTCCTTGATGTCGCCCGGATGACTGGCTCCCATCTCAATGACGGCCAACTCATGATCCGGATTCAAACGCAAGAGGGTCAGGGGCACACCAATTTGGTTATTCAGGTTGCCCTCTGTATAAAGTATATTGTACTTCGTGGATAATACCGCTGCAACCAGCTCCTTCGTGGTGGTCTTGCCATTCGTACCGGTTATACCGATAATAGGCAATCCCAAGGCTTTGCGGTGATGATGCGCCAACTGCTGCAACGTAGTCAGTACGTTGTCCACCACGATCGTACGCTCATCTTTGTAATAGGTGGGATTATCAATAATCGCATAGGCGCATCCGGCCTCCAATGCCTTCTCCGCAAACTTATTGCCGTCAAAACGTTCCCCCTTGAGAGCAAAGAACATCGCACCTTTGGGACAATTGCGGCTATCCGTCGTGACCTGCTGATGATGAAGAAACAGCTGGTAAATGTCAATCAAGTTCATATAACCTATCCTTATTCTTTCTGTTTTTTAGCGCGCAAATGTACAATTAAATCATAAAAAATGGCGGAACCTTATCCGCAAAAGATAGGTTCCGCCTAAAGTTATATATAACTTGTTATAACCTTATTCCTTATCCGGCATACGCTGGAAATCTGCCTCCTTTGTCCACTTCGGCATCTCATCATTGTTGGCGATAACCAGACCGATGCTGAACATCAGGTTTAGATTCTCCATAGCACCGTCAAAATCCCACCACGACTCATCATACTCATCGTTCGGTTGGTGATAACGATAAACTTTCGGTTTCGCCTCATGACGTGCTTTATCCACATAGTCACGGCCACCACCAGCCAAAACTGCCGGCACACCTTTCTTTACGAAATTGAAATGGTCTGAACGGAAATAACCACCGGCCGGATCCTCGGTTATGACATTCACACGGCGACCTTGAGCGGCAGCCATAGCCACTACCAAAGCATCGGTATCTGTCTTGCTTGCAGCTCGCAACGAGACATCATGCGTGCGCTCAGCCGGAGCGGAACCATCGAAATTGAGATTAGCAGCTGTTTTAGACAGGGGGAACAACGGATGCTCACAATAATATTGTGAACCTAACAAACCACACTCCTCAGAGGTAACCGCTACGAACACAATAGAGCGACGGGGGCGAATCGGCAGTTGCTGGTATTTACGAGCTAACCACATCAAAGCAGCGACACCCGACGCATTATCACTCGCACCATTATAGATACTGTCACCATCAACCGGTGTACCGATACCGAAGTGGTCCCAGTGTGCGGTACAAACCACATATTGATCCTTCAAGTCAGTGCCCGGCAAGAAAGCTGCCACGTTATTCGACTCGCCAACCGAGTATTTCACATTCAACTGCACCTTGCTCTTTGCCTTCATCGTAATGCTCTTAAAGCCCGGTTGCTTGGCGGCAGCAATCGTCGCATCAAAATCCACACCACTCACCTCGAAGATGCGTCGGCAAGCCTCTTCAGCCAACCAACCCTTCATGGCAATGGCCGAAGCATTCATCGTCTCGTCGCACAGGCCAATGTTGTTCTGCACATGAGAAGATTGGCAAACCTTCCAGCCATAAGAGGCCGCAGCCTCATTGTGCAACACCAAACAGCCGGCAGCTCCTTGGCGCTCTGCCTCCTCGTGTTTATAGGTCCAACGACCGTAATAGGTCATATTCTTGCCACGGAATAATTTGGCATCATAAAAGCCAGGGTCGTTCACCATCGCAATCACGATCTTGCCCTTCACGTCCAAGCCCTCGTAATCGTTCCAATTATACTCCGGGGCATTGATACCGAAGCCCACAAATACATAATCTGTATTCGGGATTATCACCTTTTCCGCACCACGGTTCGTCCAGATCACGATATCGTCCGAGAACTTCAAGTCGGTCTTGCCTTTGCTACCTTTTACCGTAATCTTGTTGTTTTCCGGACGCGTATATGTAGAAATCTCTTTTACGCCTTGGAAATAGCTACCGTTGTTAGCCGGTTCCAATCCGAGTTTTTTAAACTCATCAGCAATGTAATTGATTGTCTTGGTCTCATACTCCGTTAGCGGCTTACGTCCACCAAAAGCATCTGATCCTAAGGTCTTCACACGCTCCTTGAAATAAGCCAACCCATCATCATCTGTCTGTGCGACAGCTGAAAGACTCCATGCAGCCATGCAGCACAGCATCCACAATAAATTCTTTTTCATCTTTTTGCCTGTTACTTGTTATTCGTATTGTTTATATCATATTGCTGGCAAAAGTAACGATTATTCGGCTAAATTGTATGGTTAATGGCTATTTAAGTGCACAAATTTATAGTAATATTCTATATAGATAGAAGTACTTGATGGGATTTGATAAGACACAAACAAAAAAGGAGCCTAAAGAGAAATCTCTAAGCTCCTTCTTTGAGTTGTCTCACGAGGATTCGAACCTCGACAGACAGAACCAAAAACTGTAGTGCTACCATTACACCATGAGACAATCCGGTGCTTTATCTAAAGCGTTGCAAAGGTAAGAAGTTTTTCTTACCCCGCAAATATTTATACCAATTTTTTACTTAGCAATCAATAGATAGTAGTTTTTCTTACCCCGTTGAACCAAGAGATATTTGCCATCGAGCAATGAATTACTGTCTATCACAGCATCTGCAGCCGCCAATTTCTCCTTGTTCACACTGACTCCACCACTCTGAACCAGCTTACGCATCTCACCCTTGGAAGCAAAGATTGCGGCCTTCTCTGTGCACAGATCAACGGCCTTGATGCCTGCTGCCAACTCCTCACGCGATACCTCAAAATGAGGAACGCCCTCGAACACCGCCAATAGGGTATCCTCGTCAAGCTTTAACAACGCCTCGTGTGTTGCATTACCAAAAAGGATATTAGATGCCTCCACCGCAGCCTCATAGTCAGCCTCAGAGTGTACCATCACTGTTACCTCTTTCGCCAAACGCTTCTGCAACGGACGTAAGTGGGGAGCTGCCTCCTGCTCTGCGATCAACGTGTTGATCTCTTCTTGATCCAATGCCGTGAAGATCTTGATGTACTTCACGGCATCCGCATCGCTCACGTTCAACCAGAACTGATAGAACTTATAGGGAGAGGTATAACGACGATCTAACCACACATTGCCCGACTCCGTCTTTCCAAACTTACCGCCATCCGCTTTCGTGATCAACGGGCAGGTCAAAGCAAAAGCCTCACCTCCAGCCTTTCGACGAATCAACTCTGTACCGGTGGTGATATTTCCCCACTGGTCGCTACCACCCATTTGCAAACGGCAACCCTCATGCTCATAGAGGTAAAGGAAGTCATAGCCCTGCAACAACTGATAGGAGAATTCCGTGAACGACATACCCACACTGGAGTCACGACTGAGGCGCTTCTTCACAGAATCTTTCGCCATCATGTAATTGACCGTGATGTGCTTACCAATATCACGAATAAAGTTCAAGAAAGAATAGTCTTTCATCCAATCGTAATTGTTCACCAACTTAGCGGCATTAGGCGCATCTGAATCAAAATCCAAGAATTTAGCCAGCTGCTGCTTGATGCACTCCTGATTATGACGTAATGTCTCCTCATCCAACAGGTTACGCTCAGCAGACTTCATCGAAGGATCACCAATCATACCGGTAGCACCACCAATCAATGCAATCGGACGATGTCCAGCACGCTGGAAATGTCTTAACATCATCACTCCTACCAAGTGACCAATATGCAAAGAGTCAGCTGTCGGATCAATACCTACGTAAGCTGATGTCAACTCCTTCTGCAACTGCTCCTCGGTTCCGGGCATCATATCGGCAATCATGCCCCTCCATTTCAATTCTTCTATAAAATTCATCGTTATTGTTATCTCTTTTATTTACAAATATAAAACTCACTGTGGATAGTTGGCGGCAAAGGTAGTGTTTTTTAAGCGAAGGATCACGCTATTTCGTTGGATTTGGTCGCGCAAAGCCCGTAAGTCGATTGACAGCGCTTCTGCTACTCGTTCATAAACAACCTGTATCGATGCCTCAGCCACATCTGTTTCTAAGAAAAGCCGCTCTGGCCACATCTGTCGTGCCGCCTCGGGCTGAAAATAATATCCCAAAGAGAGGTAGAAACCCTGTCGCAACAATTGATCAGCTAACGATGCTTTACCCCGAAAGCCATGGATCAACCAAGGCTGCTTCGGACGGATGGCCTTCCGACAAGCAATCAACTCCTCCCAAGCTCGCACACAATGAATAATCAAGGGTTTACCAAACTCCTCCGCTAAACGTGCCTGCCGCTCGAAAAGTAAGACTTGACGTTCCATTGAGCAAGCGGCCATGCGATCCAATCCAGCCTCCCCGATCGCCACACAAGAGGGAAGTTCCACATATTGTCGCAACAGCTCCCACTGGGCCTCTCCATCCTCCTCAATCCGGCAAGGATGAATGCCAAACGAACGATAGGGAGTCTCCTGTATCTCCTCTCCCATCGGCTGCACCAAGGTAGAGACAATCGACACCACTTGTGGATCGGTAGCCAATCGATGCGTATGCACATCCAAATAACACATGGAACCAAGTAAGGAATTAAGGTACGGGATCATAGCCGCTACCACCCCACGGATGACAACGCAACAAACGTCTTACAGTTAAATACAACCCCTTCAACGGGCCATGTTTACGAAGTGCTTGCACCGCATATTCAGAACAGGTAGGGGTAAATCGGCAAGAGGGGGGTGTCAAAGGCGAAATGCAACGTTGATAAAAATAGATAGGCAGCAAAAGTAATGCCGTGAGCAATCGACGGATCATGCTTTCTCAACCAGCAGGTTAATTGCCTTATCCATGGCCTTCTCCATCTTGGCGAAAGCATGAATCTCCTTGTCTATATAAAGAAAGGCCATCAGCATATACTTGCCTTTCGCCTCCAAAGGATCGAGCAGGTTGTATTTACGCACCCGATAGGCCTCACGCACCTGTCGCTTAACCAAGTTACGTTTCACCGCCCGTTTGAATTTCTTTTTCGGCACACTGACCAAGAAAGAGGCTCTTGCGGGCATCTTCTCCTCCAACGGGAGATAGATAACCCGCAAGGGGAAGGCTACAAACGACTGTCCTTGTGCGAACAGCAAATCGATGTAGCGCTTCCATGATAATCTCTCCTCTTTCGAGAGCGTGTACCTTCTCATAGTCATGCCTTGTCCGCTTCCTGCTGACGCTTGAGATACAATTCCAAAGCAGCCGTCATGGAGGGGGCCTCAGGCGTAGGAGCCTCTACGTCAAGACGTAAGCCAGCCTCTTTCACGGCCTTCGCAGTAGTAGGGCCAAAGCAGCCTATACGAATATTATCTTGCTTGAAATCTGGAAAATTCTTCAATAAGGAGGCGATGCCTGCCGGGCTAAAGAAGACCAACATATCGTAGTCGAAACCCTCCTCTTTCGTGAAATCATTGCTAACCGTACGGAACATCACCGCCTTCGTATAGTTGATGCGTTTCGCATCCAGCATTGCGAAAAGGTCATCCTTATGTACGTCTGAAACCGGAGCCAAGTATTTCTCTTTGGAATGTTTACCAATCACGGTCACCAAGTCTTCCGGTTTACCGGTCTGTCCGTAAAAAATCTTACGCTTCCGATACACGATATACTTCTGCAAATAGACCGCAATCGCCTCAGTCATACAAAAATACTTCATCGTTTCAGGAATAGTCACGCGCAATTCCTCACAAAGATGGAAGAAATGGTCAATCGCTGTACGCGCCGTGAAAATCACAGCCGTATAGTCTAAAATCGAAATTCGCTGCTGTCTAAATTCCTTTGAGGTTAAAGGTTCCACCTTGATAAAAGGTCGGAAATCTATTTCTACTCCGTACTTTTCTGCAATATCAAAATATGGTGACTTCTCTGATGTCGGCTTCGGCTGCGACACCAATACTTTCTTAATACTCAATGCCATAGAGTGCTTGACCCAAAATAATTATACAAATAAACTACTGCTTTATATACAAAAAACAATGGTAGTATTTCTTGGCCGCAAAGGTACAAACTTAAATACAAAAAACTACTATTTCGCCTGTGAAATATCCGTATCAGCTTATTAATTATTACAAATCTACCTAATATATATAGAAATACGAACAAATTAACAGGGATATACAGATATGACTCGACAAAAAGCAACCACAATGTAGGTAGATAAAGAAACATTCCCCACGAGCCTATCGACGCATTATACCCCGTCCGCCAAAGCCGATATTGCTCTGGATTCGCAAAGACCAAACCAAGTATCCAATAACAACAACGCTTGGCCCAATAGAATAGGAATAGCAGCCCAACGACCGCTGCCAACACCCATAGCTTGAGTGATTCGCTCAACAAATCGAGATAGCCCTTCATGCGCATGATAGCGAAAAGACTGATCCCACAAAGCAGCAGCGCTTGCACCGTCATGAAATTGCGGAAGACCCACTCGTTACCTCCCGAAACAGCGAAGGTGTTCTGGCGTTCCTTGAGATGGATGATGTCATTGAGCATTTTCAGGAACAGTCGATAATTGGCCTGGAATACGATGGCGAAACAGACAAACAATGTGAATACCACACCGAAAATCACATCGTTCACCCATTGTCCATCCCACAAACGTATGCCCACAAATCCCTCGAACATGCTTCTAAATACCCTTGCTACAGTTGACGGCGCGAAGGTACACAATTATTTATTTCCTCGCCATGTAGCAAAATTTTCCTCGGGAGGAAAAAAAGTTTGTCACAAATTCCGCTTATCTTCGTCTTCTCAACAAAGGCCACCTGATAAAGCGCGCAAAGGGTGGCTGAGAACGATAAAAAACAGAGAAGATCATGCGAAAGATGAAATGGATACTTGTGGCGATCGTATGTTTCGCGCAAATGAGTTACGGACAGAGTGTGGAGAAACTTTTCAACTCCTTCAAGGACGTGGAGGGGGCCAGCACGGTTCATGTGGGTGGATTCACCATGAAGTTAGCCAGTCTCTTCACGGAGACCTTGGGGGTGAACAATGTTGATCTCTTAGAGCTGGACGGATGTTCCTTGGATACGAAGGAACGTTTTCAAAAAGCCATCTCCAACTTCAAGGATCCAGCTTTCGAGACAGTTATCTCCAGCAATGAGGCCAATGGACGGACGAAAGTGCTCTTCAAGATCGAGAAAGATCGCATCCGGGAAATCCTCCTTTACTCTACGGGTAACGACTGCAACCTTATCCATATCAAAGGGAATATCAATCCTGCTGATATAGAAAAGATTGTAGAAGAAAATAGTAAATAGGAGACGCATGGAAGCGGAAACGTTCAAGCAACGCTTTCTCTCCTTTCATCCGAAACTCTATCGCATCGCACTCGCTTTGGTAGAATCGCCCGAGGATGCGGAAGACATCCTGCAAGAGGCTTACACCAAGCTCTGGAGCAAACGAGATTCCTTGGAGGCTGTTCAACAGCCGGAGGCATTTGCCGTAACCATCGTGCGTAACCTCTGCTTGGATTTCCTCCGATCGCCTCGAACCAACAGTCGGAGTGAACCGCTTGAGACGGTAATTCTTCACTGCGAGGATTCGCCAGAGCGACAGGTAGAGACGAGAGACCAACTGCGACAGGTGGTTCGGCTGATCCAAGAACTACCACCCAACCAACAACAGGTGATTCGCTTGCGAGGCATGGAGGATTGTTCGGTGGAAGAGATCGCGGAGATTACGGGATTCAGTCCGGCCAACGTGCGGACATTGCTCTCACGAGCACGAAAATACATCAAGGGTAAACTGAAAAAGGAGAATCTATGAACGAACAACAGATTGATGCGCTGATCAAACAGGCGCTACAAACGGAAGCCCAGCTACCGGAAGGGCTGGAGAAACGATTGAGCGCACATATCGATGCGTTAGCCGCAGCTGAACAGCCTCGCCTCCATCCACATAGGCTTCGTCCATGGTGGATCGGAATCAGTGGGATCGCAGCGGCTTTCGCTGGGGCCTTGCTTTGGATCGCCCTTGAACGACCCTCCGAACCGCCCGTCATGGCCGATACCTTCAGTGATCCAAAAGAGGCGGCCTTGGTGGCTGAAAAGGCATTAGTCTTGCTCTCGCAAAACCTCAATAAGGGATTGGAACAGGCCCAAGCCTCCACCGAGGAGATGCGACAAATCAACCAGATTATCAACAAACATTTAAAGGAATAAAGCAATGAGCATGAAATTATATCTATTGGGACTGCTGCTCTGTGTCTCCAGCTTTAGCTTCGCGCAAGACAAGTGGTTCTCGAAGTATGCCGATATGGATGAGGTGACGACTGTCTATATCTCCAAGAAGATGTTCCAGATGATGCCCACCATGGAGCACATCGGGTTGGAACTGGCCAATATGCAGGGAAAAATTGATGGATTACAGATACTCAGCACCGAGCGCAAGGAACTCCAAGCGCAGATGCGCAAGGAGTTTAGCGGTATGATCGGTAAGGAGTATGAAGAGCTGATGCGGGTAAAAGACAAAGGGACAAAAGCCAATTTCTATATCCGACAGCAGGGTGAGCTGATCAAGGAGCTGATCATGTTGGCCGACACGGAAGAAAACTTCAGCGTGATCCAGCTGAAAGGTAACTTTACCTTGCAAGATATACAAGAGATCACGAACGAGTCTTCCCGGTGATGATGCGCTTGATGTCGTTGAGCTTGTTCAACGCCTCAATCGGGGTCAGGTTGTTGACATCCAGGTCGCGGATCTCATCCCGCACCTGGCTCAACACCGGGTCATCCAGCTGGAAGAAGCTGAGTTGATAGCCCTCCGCAGGAGCCGTAACCGCCTTCACCGACTTGCCGCTGATACCTTCTTGCCGATTCTCCTTTTCCAACTGCTTCAGGATCTCGTTGGCTCGGCTCACGATACTTTTCGGCATACCGGCCATTTTCGCCACATGAATACCGAAACTATGTTCACTACCACCCGGCACCAGCTTACGTAAGAAAATCACCTTGTTGCCTACCTCCTTCACCGAGACATTGAAGTTCTTGATACGAGGGAAACTGCGCTCCATCTCGTTTAGCTCATGATAATGCGTGGCAAAAAGGGTCTTCGCCTTGGCATTCGGATGCTCATGGATATATTCCACGATGGCCCACGCAATGGAGATTCCGTCGTAGGTACTGGTTCCTCGTCCCAACTCATCGAACAACACCAAGCTGCGAGCTGTCATGTTGTTGAGAATATCGGCTGCCTCATTCATCTCGACCATAAAAGTGGACTCACCCACTGAGATGTTATCAGAGGCTCCCACACGCGTAAACACCTTATCAACCAATCCTATTCGAGCGCTCTCAGCTGGCACGAAACAGCCAATCTGTGCCAAGAGGGTGATCAATGCGGTCTGGCGAAGCAGGGCTGACTTACCCGCCATGTTCGGACCCGTGATCATGATGATCTGCTGCCGCTCATTGTCTAAATAGACATCATTAGCGATATAGGGTTCACCTGGCGGTAACTGCTTTTCAATCACCGCATGCCTTCCTCCTTTGATGTCGATCACGTCACTTTCATCCACCACCGGACGGATATAACGATTGCTCTCCGCCACCTTCGCAAACGAAAGCAGGCAATCCAAACGACCAATTTGGTTAGCATCAATCTGAATCGGAGGAATATACTCGCTCAATGCCAAGACTAAATCATTGAAGAGCCGTGTCTCTAACGAGAGGATACGCTCCTCCGCACCCAAGATCTTCTCCTCGTATTCCTTCAACTCCTCAGTGATGTAACGCTCCGCATTCACCAAGGTCTGCTTGCGTATCCAACTGGCAGGCACCTTATCCTTATGGGCATTACGCACCTCGATATAGTAGCCAAAAACATTGTTGAAACCAATCTTTAAGCTGGGGATGCCGGTCTCTTCGCTCTCTCGCTGCTGCACTTTCAACAGGTAATCCTTGCCTGAATAGGCAATCGTACGCAATTCATCCAGCTCCGCATTCACCCCGGTAGCGATGATACCTCCTTTATTCACCAACGAAGGGGGATCCGGCTGAATCTCTTTCGCGATCCGATCACGAATCAGGGCACAAATATTCAACTGCTCACCAATCCGTTGCAAACTGGGCTCCTCACTCGTCATACAGGCCTGTTTGATCGGCTCCAAGGCGGTCAATGCCACCTTGAGCTGCACGACCTCCCGCGGTGAGACACGTCCGACAGCCACCTTCGAGATGATACGTTCCAAATCGCCAATCTGCTCTAACTGTGTCTCCAACAGTTCCTTCAACTCAGGATGACGGAATAGATGATCCACCACATCCTGTCGCTCCTGAATGGGTTTGAGGTCTTTCAAAGGGAACAACATCCACCGGCGAAGCATACGCGAACCCATCGGCGAGATGGTCTTGTCGATTACCTGCAACAGGCTGGTGCCCCCCTCATTCATGGCGTCAACCAACTCCAAGCTACGCACTGTAAACTTGTCTAATCGGACAAAACGCTCCTCTTCAATGCGGGAGAGAGCCGTGATGTGTTGAATATGCGTATGCTGTGTTTGATCCAAATAATAGAGAATAGCACCTGAGGCGATAATGCCTAACTTCAAGTGTTGCACACCGAAACCTTTCAAGTTCTTGGTCTCAAAATGTTTCAGCAACCGATCCTCAGCTGCGTTCGTTGTAAAGATCCAATCATCCAACTCAAAGACAAAATAACGAGGGCCGAAAGCCTCCTCAAAGCGTTTCTTGTTGCCTCGCTCGATCAGCACCTCTTTGGGCGAGAAATTGTTGATCAGCTTATCCATGTAATCCACGGAACCCTCCGCTGTCAAGAACTCACCGGTAGAGATATCCAAAAAGGCAACGCCACAATGATCTTTCACGAAATGAATGGAGGATAAGAAGTTATTCTCCTTGTGGTTCAAGATATTGTCGTTGATAGAGACTCCGGGGGTAACCAATTCGGTAATGCCGCGCTTCACCAGCTTCTTGGTCATCTTTGGGTCTTCCAACTGATCACAGATCGCCACACGCTTCCCCGCGCGCACCAATTTAGGCAAGTAGGAATCCAACGCATGGTGAGGGAAACCGGCCATCTCCACATGCTGTGCCACGCCATTGGCCCGTTTGGTCTGCACGATCCCCAAGATCTCCGCACCTACCACGGCATCCTCGCCATACATCTCATAGAAATCGCCTACACGGAAAAGCAAGATCGCATCCGGGTGTTTTGCCTTGATGTCGAAATATTGCTTCATCAACGGGGTTTCCACTATTTTCGCCACGCTCTATAACTCCTTATCTTTAACTGCTGCAAAGGTAAGAAAAAAAGGGAAAGGAAGGTATGGCCGCAACGACAACAGCCGCCTACTGCTCGATCCGGAATCGTTTGGCCAAATAACGCACAGGATACCAAGCGGCTAAGAAACCGATCAACAAGACCGTACAGAGAATAGTCACTATATCACCCACGGCTATCCGCACCGGATAGGCATCAATCACAAATGCTCCGGCAGCGTCACCCAAGGAGATAAATCCAATTGTCTGTTGCAACAGGCATAACGTCACACCGATCACTATACCGATGCCTGCGCCAAAAGCGGAAATCATCCAACCCTCCAACAAGAAAATACGACGGATCAACCGGTTATCCGCACCCAAATTACGAAGTGTCGCGACATCCGCCTGCTTCTCGATCATCAGCATTGAGAGGGAACCCACCACATTGAAGAGGGCGATGGCTAAAATAAAGGTCAAAATCAAGAAGGTCATCCACTTCTCAATCTGCATCATGCGGAATGAATCTTCCTGCTGCTCAAAGCGGTCTTGCACCTTAAACTCCTCCCCTAACAAACGACTGATCTCCTGTTTCGCCTGTGCTACCTGCTTTGAATCATGCAGTTTCAGCTCAATGGCCGACACCTCATGCTCATAATCAAACAGTGAACGAGCTAAGGCTAACGGCACAATCAAGTAAGAATCGTCATAGAGCTGTTGATCGGTCCGAAAGACACTCCCGATGTAAGCATATTCCAACTGAAACGAGGAGGCAGGGTTAGCCATATTCACCCGCTCCGCTCGCTTAGGCGCATAAATTTCCATAGGGGTGACAAATCCCGCATTGATACCCAAAGCATAAGCCAAGCCTATACCCAGGTTCGCATAGTTCACCACCTCATCGGCCAGCTTAAAAGAGCCATCTATCAAAATGCTGTCTATCTGTGTCAGTTGCTCATACGAGGCATCCACACCTTTCAAGACCGCTACCCCCTGCCGGTCATGATAGCGTACCAACACATTGTCTTGCAACACCTCGCTGTAACAAGCCACCATCGGTAAAGCTTCAACGGCACGCATCGCCTCAGTTTCCGGGTCGAACACCTTTCCTTTGACAGGGGTAATTTT
Organism: Parabacteroides sp.; assembly: GCA_022775005.1. Classification (GTDB taxonomy): domain Bacteria; phylum Bacteroidota; class Bacteroidia; order Bacteroidales; family Tannerellaceae; genus Parabacteroides. The sequence continues at coordinate 48,584 of JALFJR010000047.1, read as the reverse complement.
CAGCTCAGCGTCAAAATGACCAAAGAGCGAGGATACCAGGTCGTTGAACCCATTGTAAACCGACAACGCACACACCAGCGCAAGGGTCGCCACGGCCACTCCACACACGGACACCAACGAGATGATGTTGATGGCGTTGTGCGACTTCTTCGAGAAGAGATAGCGCCGTGCTATGTAGAAAGAGAGATTCAACGCGAATTACTTATTCAACAAAGAGTCGATATGCTCGATGTAGTCTAATGAATCGTCGATGAAGAAACTCAACTCAGGAATCTTACGCAACTGCAAGCGCACCCGCTGCCCCAGGTCATAACGGATAGCCTTCGTATTCGCACGGATCGCCTTCAGCAGCTCCTCGCCCTTCGCCGAGGGGAAGATGCTCAAATAGGCTTTCGCCACACTTAAATCCGGGCTTACACGTACCACACTGACAGAAACCAGAACCCCATGCATCGCCTGGGTCTGCTTCTGGAAAATATCACCCAACTCTTTCTGTAAGAGTCGCTCAATCTTCTGTAATCTTGTACCTTCCATAACACTTTCTCTTTGATCTATTACTTTTTCCAGATCAAGGTCAAGCCATCGCGCATCGGAAGGATTACCTTCTCTACCCGATCGTCAGCCTTGATCTTATCATTAAAATGGAGGATGCCCTGCGTCTGTTTATCCGCAGGAGCTACCTCCTCAATTACCTTGCCATCCCACAGCGTATTATCCGCCAAGATCAGCCCTCCCGCACGTACTTTCGGGAAGACCAGATCATAATAGGCGGAGTAAAGCCGCTTATCTGCGTCAATGAACACCAGGTCAAAGGTCTCATCCAACTGTGGGATAATCTCCATCGCATCGCCAATGTGTAGCCGCACCTTCGCTTGATGCGGCGAACGGGAGAGATATTTCTGAATGAAATCCTCCATCTCGTCGTTAACCTCGATCGTATGCACCAAGGCTCCCTCTTCCAAGCCCTCCGCCATGCAAAGCGTGGCATATCCGGTATAGGTACCGATCTCCAACACCCGATGTGGACGCATCATCCGACAGAATAGCTTCAAGAGTCGTCCTTGCAGATGACCAGAAAGCATACGCGGACGAAGGAGGTTGACATTGGCATCCCGATTCAAGGCCCTCAGCAGATCCCCCTCCTCGTCGATATGGGAAAGGATATAGGATTCGATCTCTTCCGTAAACATCAGCCGTGCGTTATTATTTGTTCGTATGCTCCCTGAAAGTGGGCAACAGATAGTCGCCAGCCGCCCTCAGTACCTTTTCTACGTTGTTGATCTCCAAGAAGGTCGTACCACCCTCGTTGATGCTTCCGCTCAAATAGGCCACCATGTTCTCCGGAGTGATCCATCCGCTCTGAATCAGCTGCTTCAAAGCGTCGCAGAAATAACTGCGACGGCTGTCGTTGTAAGGCTGATGAACCGCCCACACACCGTAGGAGAGCGACAACATACGCATCACACGGGGATTGTAGCAGATAGCGAATACGGTAGAGGTACCACGGAAAGCGGCCAAATAGCGTGCCGTACGTCCTGTGTAACTATCCGTGATGATTGCCTTCACCATCAATTTAGAGGAAGATTCCACTGCCTGCTTGGCCAAGAAAGAAGTTACGTCCAAGTCGTTGCCCTCGATAGGCACACGAATGTCGTTTGCCGCCAACTTCGTCTTCTCGGCCTCGCGAGCCACCTTCGTCATGGTCTTCACAGCCTCAACCGGATATTTGCCATAAGCGGTCTCCCCGCTCAACATCAACGCATCTGTGCGATAATAGATCGCATTGGCAATATCTGTCACCTCCGCACGGGTCGGGCGCGGATTGTTAATCATCGAGTGCAACATCTGTGTCGCCACGATCACCGGCTTCTTCACCGCCACGCACTTACGGATCAAGACACGCTGAATGCCAGGGATCTTCTCTGCCGGCACCTCGATACCCAAATCGCCACGGGCAATCATGATACCGTAAGCTGCCTCCAAGATCTCATCCGCATTATCCACACCCTCTTGGTTCTCAATCTTGGCGATAATCTTGATTGAGCTGTTGTGCTCATCAAGGATGCGCTGAATATCCAATACATCCTGCTTCGTACGCACGAAAGAGTGCGCAATGAAATCCAAGTCATGCTCGATCGCCCACAAGATGTTCTTGCGGTCACGCTCGGTCAGCGAAGGCAAGTTGATGCGCACGCCGGGGACATTCACGCTCTTGCGACTGCCCAAAGAGGCCTCGTTCTGCGCCTCGCATACCAAATAATCCGCGGTTTTCTCAACTACCTTCAACTCTAAGTCGCCATCATCAATCAAGATATCACTGCCTACCGCCAAGTCGTTCACGAAATTACGGTAAGAGACATAGATGCACTCGTGTGAACTCTCCTGATCGGGATTTCCTGTGATTTTTACTCGATCGCCTGTCTTGAATGCGATAGGATCACCACCTACCGTAGCGGTCGTACGCACCTCCGGACCTTTAGTGTCCATCAAGATGCCAATACGATCGGAGACAGCCCGTACGTTATTGACGATCCGTGTCAAACCCTCCTCTTGCAAGTGTGCCGTGTTCAAACGCACGACATTCATACCTGCTTTATACAATGCCTCCAAAAACTCCACGTCACAACGCTTGTCAGAGACGGTAGCCACAATCTTCGTATGCTTTAACATATACCTATTATTATATTATAACCTAAATACTACTTTCCTTCCCGATAAACGACCTTTCGCCAGACCTTACCTGCCACCTTATAGAAAAGACTCCACCGCCAAGCGATAGGAATCCAACCCGAAGCCCAAGATCACCCCTTTGCAAGCGGCAGACAACATCGAAACATGGCGAAACGACTCCCGGGCATGCACATTGGAGATATGTACCTCCACGACCGGCGTAGTCACTGCCTTGATCGCATCGTGCAAGGCAATCGAGGTATGCGTATAAGCTCCCGCATTCAAGACGATGCCGTCATAGCTAAAGCCTACCTCATGGATCTTATTGATCAGCTCACCCTCCACATTGCTCTGGTAATAGGCGAATTCACAATCCGGATAGCGTTGACGCAACACCTGTAAATAATCCTCAAACGAGCTATGGCCGTAGATGGTGGGTTCTCGCTTCCCTAACAAATTCAGATTAGGGCCATTGATGATCTGGATCTTCTTCATTCTTCTACAAGTTTATTACCTTTGTACACTCCTTACGACGGAGCCGTTTTAGTTTAACTCGACAAAGGTAAGGATTTTATTTGACACATACATAACGACATATTTGACAATGCAAGCGAGCGACGACATTCGTAAGAAATATGAAATCTATCTGAGGTTGGAGCGTGGGCTCTCACCCAACTCCATTGAGGCCTATCTGATGGACCTGGACAAACTCATATCGTTCATGGCCGACGAGGGGAAAAAATACAATGAGATCTCCTATGAGGATCTGCAACAGTTTGTCGCTCAACTGGCCGACATCGGGATTCATCCCCGCTCACAAGCTCGTATCATCTCCGGCATTAAATCGTTCTACCGCTTCCTGCTGCTCGACGACTACATTGAGAGCGACCCTACGGAGCTGTTAGAGTCGCCCAAGATTGGCTTGAAGCTACCGGAGGTGCTGACCGTGAACGAGGTTAATGCCATCCTCGACTCGATCGACCTCTCCACGGCCGAAGGGCATCGCAACCGGGCCATGCTGGAGGTGCTCTACAGCTGTGGCTTGCGGGTCTCTGAATTGATCAACCTGCGGTATGCCGACATCTATCCGGAGGAGCAATTCATCCGGGTCCTGGGTAAAGGAAATAAACAGCGTTTAGTGCCTATCTCTGAGATTGCCTTGCGAGAGATCAACAACTACCTGAAAGGGCGTAGCCAGATGGTGGCCAAGAAGGGATTTGAGGATACACTATTCCTCAGCCGACGGGGCACAGCGCTCTCTCGCATCATGGTGTTTCACATCATCAAGGTGCAGACCGAAGCAGCGGGCATCCACAAGACGGTCAGCCCCCACACCTTCCGCCACTCTTTCGCCACGCACCTGTTGGAGGGAGGTGCCAATCTGCGGGCGATCCAAGAGATGTTAGGGCATGAGCAGATTACCACCACCCAGATCTATACCCACATCGACCGCACCTTCCTGCGCCAAGAGATTTTAGCACATCATCCCCGCTACAAAATCCAAGTGACGCGAGAGCCGTAGGGCTCTCGAACGCATCTCGAAGGCATCTCGAAGGAGGCGACTACTCCACCAAAGGCGCTAAGCGGGTGATCAGCTCCTCTCCCAACGCCCGTTTTTTGACAATATGGTCGCGCACGGCTGAGACAAAAGGATTGTTCTCGAAATCGCCACGTACCCCCTCAAAATCCTCCAATTGCTCCTTGCGTGAGCCATCCACGCCAAAACCGGTCATCATGGCCAACGAGAACTCCTTGCGTGCGTCAGCATACAGCTGCTCATCCAAGTGGATCACGGATTCCTGCCAACGACGTACCAAGGCGATCAGTTGCTGTGCGGAGATCGTACGCAGATTCACCCCGTAATACCGCTCTATCATCTCATACGCCCAGGTCCACTCCAGCGCATAATAACGAGCATGCACCAAACGGAAGAAGCCTTCGATGTCCGCTAACGATTGCACCTCGCCCACCTCAATGTCGGTCAACAAAGCCTCTAACGGCTCTTTCGGAAGAATCAAGCCAGCCAGATCCAACCATTCGCCCGAGCCTTTGCACTCAGTGGGTTGCAACTGTGCCCACACCTCCTCCATTGAGCGGAAACGTGTGCCCTCCAACTTCTTGATCAAGGAGTTGCCCAAGAACTTATTGATCGCCATGCCATAGAGCGAAAGCGCATTCCGCAAAGAGGAACCTTTGATACGGGTATTCTGGTAATAATAGACATCGGAGGTTTCACCCACCAACGACTGCAAGTTACGCAAGAGCTCCACGGCCCGTAGCATCTTCTGGATCGTGTACGGACTCAGCAAGTTATAATTGATCTGATCCAGCCGCTCTGGATCTGTGCGCTTATCCCGTCGTGGCCATTTCTGCGCATCGCGAATCGTACCCACACTGCGCAGGTTGACACCCGGCACCAAATAGGTCTCGTCATCCTGCTCAATCAGATAGGAAAAGGGCATATCCGAGGTGTCGCTGTGGTGATAATGACGACCCATCACTAAAGAGAACGCCCCCACACGAGCCGGCCACAATATATAGGAATCAGAGGTTGTCTTTGAGCCTCGCTCTACAATACCCTGATGGATAGGTCCTAACTTATACATGTGATTGCTCTGGTTAGAGCCACTGCCCGCATTGAGAAACGAATACATTCCGGCAATCAGCAAGCTGCTTTTGTGCATAGAGACCGTGAACGGCCCCGCGAAGATTGCGCAAGCCTCCCCATTCTCAAACGAGCAATTGCTGAACAGCAGCGAATCGTGTGCGGAGAAGTTATGGGTCACGTGGCAAGCCTGCCCTACAAAGCAACGTATCAGCTTGGCCGCATCCGCCACCTGCGCTCCGGAAGAGAGAATGAAATCCTCCGCGATCACGCTGTCGCCCACAAACACAGGTGCCTCCTGCTTGCTATTGATCGAGCCATTCTCCAACCGGGTGCAATTCTCCACGCAGGCATAGCTGCCGATGCGTACATTCCGAATCGTCCCCGCATTGCGGATAACCACCCGTTCGCCAATCGTTCCCATCGTGTCGGTTACACGCTCCGCATAATCAGCGATGAGCTGACGCAGATGAGCGATCAGCTGCGGACGATGTCGATACAACGCGATCAAATAGGCCAACGAGGCCGACAAGCCATCGTAGATAGGCACCTCACGACCGCCCGTCTCGTTCAACACCGACACCTCCACGTTATTGCCAAACGAGGTGCGCCCCTCCACCAACAGCAGATTGACATGCTGAATGATGCTCTCCCGACCAATGCGATAGTTGGCGATATAGTTATGCACCTGCTCAATCAGCACATCATCGCCCAACGTCACATTATGCAGCGTCGCATGGCGCACACCACTATGACGCACTAATCCACCGGGCAGGGTAAACGACTTGCGGAATGCACCCAAGCAAACCGTGCCTGAGAAATGCACATCCACGACGTGCGCAATATCAAACTGCTCGGGCACCCAAACCTCGGCCCAAGACTCCGCCGAACAACCTTGTGCGACCAACCGCTCGACCTCAGCCGGCGTGATCGCCCTCAACAATCTTTTCATACCAACCAATTAAAAGCCATTATTCCTCCTCCTCGTAATGCTGGAAGAGGAAGTCGTTATAGGGGAAACGGGTGATGTGTATCTGCTTCACCCGCTCGTAAAGCAGGGCTTTCAGTGCCTCGATATTGGTGCGCTCCTTGGCCGAGATAAAGAGGCAATCGCCCGGTAAGCGGTTCATCCACGTCCGTTTCAATTCATCTAAATCAATGTTCTCACGGGTGCGTGGCGTCAAGTCGTCGGCCTCCTTGGGCACAAAGGTGAAGGCATCTACCTTGTTAAACACCATGATCATCGGCTTCTCCTGCTTGTCAATCTCAGCCAACGTGCGATTGACCACCTCGATCTGCTCCTCAAACGAGGGGTGCGAGATATCCACGATGTGCACCAAAAGATCTGCCTCACGCACCTCATCCAGTGTAGATTTGAAACTCTCCACCAATTCCGTAGGCAATTTGCGAATAAACCCGACCGTGTCAGACAATAAGAAGGGCAGGTTCTCGATAATCACCTTCCGTACGGTGGTGTCTAACGTGGCAAACAGTTTGTTCTCAGCAAACACCTCGCTCTTGCTCAGCAGGTTCATCAAGGTGGATTTACCGACATTGGTATAACCTACCAACGCCACACGCACCATCTTACCACGGTTCTTCCGCTGCACACTCTTCTGCTTGTCGATATCGACCAGCTCCCGCTTCAAGCGAGAGATCTTATCCAAGATGATACGTTTATCGGTCTCCAACTGCGTCTCACCCGGGCCACGCATACCCACGCCACCGCGCTGACGCTCCAAGTGGGTCCACAAGCGGGTCAGACGAGGCAACATATATTTATATTGCGCCAACTCCACCTGTGCCTTCGCATGGGCGGTTTGCGCACGTTTAGCGAAAATATCCAAGATCAGATTGGTACGGTCGAGGATCATCACCTGCAGCTCCTTCTCGATGTTGCGCAACTGCTTCGCCGACAACTCATCATCGAAGATCACCACACCAATCTCATGCTCCACCACATATTCCTTGATCTCCTGTAGCTTTCCCGTACCGACAAAGGTCACTGAGTTCGGATAATCCAACTTCTGGGTGAAACGCTTCACCGCCTCCACCCCGGCTGTATCCGCCAAGAAAGCCAACTCATCCAAATACTCGGCCACTTTCTGCTCATTCTGCTCCGGGGTGACCAAACCCACCAAGACCGCCTTCTCGGTCTGCGCTTCAGATATGATAAACTCCTTCATACCGCGAAGATACACCATTTCACGATTCTATGTCGTTTTAGGGAGATTTGAACGACAAAAAAGCAAGAAAAAGCCGTTAAGACCATGATCCTAACGGCTTTCCTTTTTGTGATTGCTGTTCGCTCCTCCCGGAGCTACTCCGCAAGTAGAACTTTATTATTTCAATTTTACACTATTATTAACTAAGGAACCCGCCTGTTCACTTTCGCAAGCTACTTGGTGATGCACCGCACGGGATCCCAACTTTATATTCTGTCTTTTCTGAATATACTTACTTAACCACTACCTTCGTAGCCTCGCCTTCAACAGCAACTACAACTACACCTGCCGGAGCAGCGATCGTTACGTTGTCGGAAGCAGCTACCTGGTTAGCGATCGTCTGACCCAAGATGTTAGCTACGGTAATCACCTTACCAGCTGCACCCTGTACAGTTACAGTACCCTTACCAGCGATTACCTGAACACCCTCAGCAGCGATTACCTCGTTAGCGGTCGGCTCCTCAGTAGTAGCCTCGATGTTGAATACAGCTGTGTCGTTGATGTTAGAAGTCAAGACAGGAACACCGTTCAAGATGCGAACGTAAGTCTTATTCTCTGTCTCCATCACGAAGCTCTTCGTTGCCTGATCAACGATCTTCAACGCAAAGGTTGCCTTCTTCAGATCCTTACCAATCTTGATCGTATCTGCGCTGTGATCCTCTACAGTGAACTTAGAGTTAGCGATCTCCAACGTATCCTTGATGTGCTTAGCCTCAACGAATGCCAAACGATAGTTGCCATCATACAATGCCGGATGCTTCGTGAAGCCAGTAGCTACAGAATCCTGCAATGTTACCAAGTAACGACCAGTCTTGTAACCCTCAGTGCCCGGAGTTGCGTGTACGCACTTGTCAGCGGTTGTCTCTTTGCCGTCAGCGTCGAAGTGCTTGCCGCTCTCGGTGCAAGCGTGACCCTCAGTAGCAGCTACCTCAGTTACGCCTACTGCCAACATATACTGCGGACGAGTGTTGTCCTTGCGATCTACATAAGCGGTATCTACATAGAGTGCTGCGTTCTGAACAGAAGCGGCTGTGTTATAGATACCCAAGAAGTTCAAGCTATCCTTAGCGATGCCGTTACCGTTGTTAGCCACGATGTTCTTCGTGTTCTCATAGAGGTAGCGGTTAGGCTCGTTCTCCATGTAGATCTTCGCGTTGCCTAATAAGCCATCCTCAGCTACCAATGTGCGGTAGTCGCTATACTCGCTCTTCGCGAAGCTGAAGTAGTCGTTGCGCTCATTAGTAACACTAGATACCTCGATCGTCGGAACATTCAGGTTCAAGTTGATAGTAGCCTTATTTGCGCCATCCACGAACAGATAAGCGTTAGCGGCCTGTGTCTGGAACTTGAACTCAGAAGCATCTCCTGCATACTCAGCCTTTGTGATAGCATATACCTTCGGAGCAGTAGCTGTAGCATATACATAGTACTTCTTGTCATCAGCATCCTTCGTGTAGATCTTGTAACCCTTTACACGCTTCAACTGCGGCAGACCCGGAATCTCAGCACCCCAAATCTCGGTCTTGTCACCACCTTCGAGATACCATACCGGAGCGTTCTCAGCGCTACCCAATACCAATACGCTATACTTGTTGAACTGAACAGCTACGTTAGAAAGCAATGCAGAAGCCGGAGTGATCTGGAAGCTCTGGCTAACGCCATCAGCCGGACCACCATAATAGAAGCCCGTGTAGTCATACTTCACACCCTTCTCCTCGCGGATGTCTGCGTTAGAGAGGTCAACCTCGATCAAGCGATACTCCTCACCATCGATCTCATAAACACCAGCCTTTGTAGTCTTGTTGATCGGTAGAGAAACAGCATCACCCGTAGCGCGGTTCACGATCTGATAGTAACCGGTTGCGCCCTCGATGAAGCCCCACTGTGCATATACGTTAGCAGCATCTACCTCGTCAGCCAAGTCGAACATTACCGTTGTATTCGGATCAGCTACAACATATTTGCCCTTCAAAGCAGTAGCACGCAAGTCTGATTCCGGCTCAGAAGCCAACTGCATGAAGTAAACCTTACCGTTACCGTCGATCACAGCGTCACCACCCTTGGTAGAAACAGCCTGGATGAGCGGCATAACAGTGCCCTGGTGATTTGTTGAAGTAATTTCCGCCTTAACAGTCAATACCTTTGTATTACTCAACTGAGCGAGAGTTACAACACCGGCATTCGACTCAACACTTTCAGCGTAAGCAGCACCTTCAGAATGATAATAATTCACACTAGCTGCAGAATACGTACGCTTCAAAGTCTTCAAGTCATCAGCCATGTCATAATAAGCCTTCAATGCCTTATAATCGGTTGATTTCTTATCGGTTACGGCATCCAACTTTGTCTTAGCAGCATTCAAAAGATCCTGATAGGAAACATTCGTAGAAGAAGTAGCCAAAGCACCTTCTGAAGTGAACTTAGAAGCAGCAATCGTATACTTCAAATAGTCAGTTTCGGCATCAGCAGATCCAATACCTGCCCAAGCAGTCAAAGCAGCTTGCAAATAACTAACAGCTGTTTTAGCATCAGAGGCAGCAGCAGATTCAAAATTCGTGGTTACAGTTCCAAAATTCGGATAGTTAGCCCAAACAACGCTAATATCAGCTGTTAACGCACCCTCTGCTTGTCCCAAGTTATAAGTACCATTAGTAATAGCAGAAACCATAGCAGAAACCTTTGGCTCACCTACCACTGCCAACGCAATAGAGTCGTTACCTAATGTATAGGTACCATTCCAAAGAGCAGCTTTTGCTTGGTGAGCAAACTTCGCAGGCTTAGCGGTGTTGTAAGTATTCGCTGTGTAAGCCCACTCATTCTTCTTCAAGCTCTTAACCTGAGCAGGAGTCAATGCCAAAGTATCCAACTTCAAAGAATGATAGGTATTTTGACCCTTGTAGAAAACCGTATCCACAACCAATACATACGGGTTCTTGATATCCGTGCTGTCCTTATCCTGAGCAGCCAACACCATACCCAATGATGTATTTGTAGCCTCCTGATAAGCCTTCCACGTATGATCAGCGATCAGATTTTTCTCACCATCCGTTACATCCTCACCATTGAAATAGAGCTTACCAGCCTTACCCATCAATGCATTCAAAATAGCTGCATTCAAGTCGACAGCACCATCACGTTGCGCAATTGTAAAAGTTTCTGCAGTTGAAGGAACTTGATTACCTTTCTTTGCAACCAACTTTAAATTGCTGTCCAATGTGTAAGTTGAGTCATTCTGGAAAACATAAAGGTGACCAGCAGCATCTACACACCAATCCTTGTTACCTGCTGCATTGATTTTTGCAACGGAAGTAGAAGCACCCTTGTTATTGGTTTTCAAATTGATTGCCAAGTACTGACCTGTACCTTTGTTTACGAACTGGTAGATAGGTGTTCCAGAGTTGGTATCATACTTCAGAGAAGCGATCTGCCTCTGCTGATCAAAAGCAGCTTCCAACGTCTTAGCAGTAGTCACATCAGCAACAGCTGCTTTTTCCAGCTCATTGTTGCTCTTGATCTGTAAGGCATTTGTGCCTACCTTGATCTCGACATACTGCCCTTTCTTAGAATTCGCCAAGCTTACGCTTGCAGCATTTGCGGTAAACGCAGATGTCAGCAACAAGCCGGCTGCCAAAGTAAAGAACTTTTTGTTCATAATAAATAATTTAGATGTTAATAAAAAATGTATTACTAAATACGTTGTTCTTGTTCTTCTTCATCACATTGGGAAAATGGGAAACCCTCCAGGTTGGTCATTGCTCAACGAAAAGGTTCACATTCGTTGAGCAGTCACCGTAGAGCAAAAGGGGTATTTTTTGACCCTTTTGTCCTGCCAATATTGCCCCGTCATTTCATTCAATAAAAGGGGTAGGGACGCAACGTGTTGCGTTAGATGGAGCGAGGATGAGCTTGCGGGTCAAGCCCGCAAAGACACAGATAGTGAGCTGTTTGCGAATGACGTACAAACAGGAGCAAGCGAAGTTATGTAAGAAATCGGTGCTTTCGTCGCGCAAACCAAAGGGCTTGTTCATAAAAATGGGGTGACGCATCTTTTTCTGTGCGCAACCCTTGGTGATTAGGAAAATACGCGTACCTTTGCGCTCAGGGAAATGGAACCTTTTCCCTGCGCAATCCCACCTACGATTCAATCCTGATAATCAACTATTTATTAATTCACCTAAAAGGTATTGTGTGCGCTATGTATCTATTTCGTTGCACACTTTTCGTTGAACAGTGAAAATCGGCTTTAGCAGCATAGTATCAAGGGTTTAGCGGCTTTTTCAGGCACTGCTCCACAAAATGTTACACGTGGAACATTCGGAAAACTGCGCTACTAAATGCCGTTTCCCGCCCTACTATCGGGCAATAGTAGCCCTATCCACGCAAGGAAAAAGGGCAAAAAATCAAGCGAAAAATGACAACCTTTTCAGTTAATTCCTAATTTTGTGCGCCTAAAGCAACGATAGAAAGAAAATGGTAGAGAAATACGATTACTTAGTGATAGGCTCCGGCATCGCGGGCATGAGCTTCGCCTTGAAGGTAGCCAACGAGGGACGCAGTGTGGCGCTCATCTGCAAGGCAGGTCAGGAAGAGGCCAACACCTACTTCGCCCAGGGAGGCATTGCCTCAGTGACCAATCTGAAGGTGGATAACTTCGAGAAACATATCGAAGACACGATGATCGCGGGTGACTGGATCAGCGATCGCGCGGCCGTAGAGAAAGTAGTTCGGGAAGCCCCGGAACAGATTAAAGCATTGATTAACTGGGGAGTACAGTTCGACAAGAAGGCGGATGGCGAGTTCGACCTCCACAAGGAGGGTGGCCACTCGGAGTTTCGCATCTTGCACCATGCCGACAATACCGGCGCAGAGATCCAAACCAGCTTGATCCGTGCCGTGCAGGCGCATCCGAATATTAAGGTATATACCAACCATTATGCCGTAGAGATTATCACGCAGCACCATTTAGGCATTATCGTGACTCGCCACACACCGGGCATCAAGTGCTATGGCGCTTACGTCTTGAACGAGGAGACGGGCGAGGTGCATACCTTCCTCTCACGCATCACCGTGATGGCGACCGGCGGTTGCGAGGCGGTCTATCGGAACACGACCAACCCCTTGGTGGCCACGGGCGATGGCATCGCCATGGTGTATCGTGCGAAGGGTGCGGTGAAAGATATGGAGTTCATCCAGTTCCACCCGACGGCCCTCTTCCATCCGGGCGATCGCCCCAGCTTCTTGATCACCGAGGCCATGCGTGGCTATGGGGCAGTGCTCCGCAACCTGAGTGGCGAGGAGTTCATGCAGAAATATGACCCGCGGCTCTCCCTCGCGCCACGCGACATCGTGGCACGTGCCATCGACAGCGAGATGAAGCAACGGGGTGAGGATCATGTCTATCTCGACGTGACCCACAAAGACCCAGAGGAGACCAAACGTCACTTCCCCAATATCTATAAGAAGTGCCTCAGCTTGGGCATCGACATCACGAAAGATTACATCCCCGTAGCGCCGGCGGCACACTACCTCTGCGGAGGTATCAAAGTGGATCTGGACGGACAGAGCAGCATCCGTCGCCTCTATGCGATTGGCGAGTGCTCTTGCACCGGCTTGCATGGTGGTAACCGCTTGGCATCCAACTCACTCATTGAGGCCGTGGTCTATGCGGACGCAGCCGCTAAGCACTCCTTGAGCGTGCTCGATCGCTACGATTTCGAGCAAGATATCCCCGAGTGGAACGATGAGGGCACCATCTCCAACGAGGAGCGTGTATTGATCACGCAGAGCATGAAGGAGGTGAATCAGATCATGGAGGCTTATGTGGGTATCGTGCGTAGCAATACCCGCTTGATCCGTGCCTGGAACCGCCTCGACATCCTTTACGAGGAGACGGAGAAGCTCTTCAAGCGTTGCAAGGCTTCGCGTGAGCTCTGCGAGTTGCGCAACATGATCAACGTGGGTTACTTGATCACCCGTCAAGCGATGGAGCGCAAGGAGAGTCGCGGTTTGCACTACACGATCGACTATCCCCCCAAGAAGAAGTAAGCCTCCTCTTCAAGCAGGCTTATCCATAGACAATAGTAATCCCTCGCCTCAGTCATTCATAATGACTGGAGCGAGGGATTAGTAATGTTTAGCTCTATTATATCCAATAAGGATTAATAGTTCTGCTTCATCGGCTCGAAGTAGGCTTGCGGATGCGCACATGCCGGACAGGTTACCGGAGCCTTCTTGCTCTCGATCACGAAGCCACAGTTGCGGCACTGCCACAAGATAGCCTCATCCTTCTCGAATACCTTACCCTCTTGAACGTTCTGCAACAGCTTGCGGTAGCGTTTCTCATGCTCAGCCTCAACCTTAGCGATCATGCGCCAAACTACTGCGATCGCCTTGAAACCCTCCTCCTCAGCGATGTCAGCGAACTGGGGATAAAGATCTACCCACTCCTCGTTCTCACCGTCAGCGGCTGCAGCCAAGTTCTCAGCTGTCGTACCTACCTTACCAGCGGGGAAAGCGGCTGTGATCTCTACCATACCACCCTCCAAGAACTTGAAGAAACGCTTAGCGTGCTCCAACTCCTGCTCTGCTGTCTCCATGAAGACGCCAGCAATCTGCTCGAAACCCTCTTTCTTCGCTGCCTTAGCGAACATGGTATAACGACTGCGTGCTTGTGACTCACCTGCGAAAGACTTCAACAAATTTTGCTCGGTACGTGTACCTTTCAAACTTTTTTCCATACGTGCTAATTCTTTAATGTAAGTTTATACTTCGTTTTTCTTTGCAGCAAAAGTAGTTTTTTCCTTGGAAATAGACCAAATCTTTTCATTCAATTCTTTTTATACTTAGATAAACGTCGTTTATGGTTTATGGAAAATGAGGAAATATGCTTTATACCTTATTAATTTGCATTAACTTTGCGGCTTCAAATAACAATACATTAGGCAAAAAGATTTATGAGAAACAGGTTTGACTTTCAGCCAAAGCTCCTTGCTGCGCTGAAGAACTACTCGAAAGAGAAATTCATGACTGACTTGATGGCGGGTATCATTGTGGGTATCGTAGCGTTGCCGCTTGCCATCGCTTTTGGTATCGCTTCGGGAGTAAGCCCGGAGAAGGGTTTGATCACCGCTATCATCGGAGGCTTTATCGTCTCTTTCCTCGGAGGTACGAACGTGCAGATTGGTGGTCCTACCGGTGCGTTCATCGTAATCGTGTATGGCATCATCCAGAACTTCGGCATTGAGGGATTGGCGATCGCTACGGTTATTGCCGGTATCATCCTCTTGGTGATGGGTGCGTTGAAGTTGGGTACGGTCATCAAGTTCATCCCCTACCCCATTGTCGTAGGTTTCACGAGCGGTATCGCCTTGACCATCTTCACTACGCAGATGAAAGATCTCTTTGGCTTGACCATGGACAAGGTGCCTGCTGACTTTATCTCGAAATGGATTGCCTATTTCGGAGCGGCACACACCGTCAACTTCTGGGCATTTGGTGTTGGCTTGCTCAGTATCTTATTGATTGCGCTCACCCCGAAGGTGACGAAAAAGATCCCCGGCTCGTTGGTGGCTATCGTGGTGATGACGATTGTGGCTTATCTCCTGCGCAACTATGCGGGCATCACGGCGATTGAGACGATTGGCGACCGCTTCACCATCAATGCCTCGCTGCCTCAACCGGAGCCGATTAGCTTCGATATGAATATGATCAACCTGTTGCTTCCCTCCGCCTTCACGATCGCTATCCTGGGCGCTATCGAGTCGTTGCTCTCCGCTACGGTGGCTGATGGTGTGATAGGCGATAAACATAACTCTAACACGGAGTTGATTGCCCAAGGTGCCGCTAATATCATTGTACCTTTGTTTGGTGGTATTCCCGTCACCGGAGCTATCGCCCGCACGATGACCAACATCAATAATGGTGGACGTACCCCGGTAGCCGGCATCATCCATGCGATTGTCTTGCTGCTGATCCTGCTTTTCCTCGGCCCGTTGACAAAGCATATCCCGATGGCTTGCTTGGCAGGTGTGTTGATCATTGTCTCCTACAATATGAGTGAGTGGCGCACGTTCCGCTCGCTGATGAAAAACCCGAAGAGCGATGTATCCGTCTTATTAGTGACCTTCTTCCTGACCGTTATCTTCGACTTGACGATCGCTATTGAGATTGGTTTGTTGATCGCGATGTTATTCTTCATGCGTCGTGTGGCGGAGACGACTCACGTATCTGTCACGACTAATGAGATCGACTTGAGCGACGAGGGTGAGATCCACCACGACGAGGAGGTCTTGCAGTTAGAGAAGGGTATCGAGGTGTATGAGATTGATGGCCCGTTCTTCTTCGGTGTGGCAAATAAGTTCGACAGTGTGATGAAGAACATGGGAGACAAACCGAAGATCCGTATCATCCGTATGCGTAAGGTCTCTTTCATCGACTCTACCGGTTTGCACAACTTGGAGAGCCTCTGGCGTTTGTCTAATGCCGAGCATATCCACATGATCCTCTCCGGTGTCAACGAAAATGTACATAAGGTATTGACCAAATCTGGCTTCGACCAAAAGATTGGCGCAGAGAATATCTGCAGCAATATCAACGAGGCCGTAGCCAAAGCGAATGCAGCAGCGAAGCTATGCTAATTATGAATTAGAATTATGGATTATGAATATGTAAATCTGGCCATTCCAAGATTAATTTATAATTCATAATCCATAATTCAAAACTCATAATTCATAATTTGATGTAGATTCGCTTCTTATACAGCAAGTAACCGGGGAACCAGTTGAGCAGCACAAACAGGAGGGCGAAAGCCAAGGAGCCTCCGAAATTGCCAAACAACGGACGAAGCAAATCCATATAGACGAAAGCGGAGATCCCACTAAACTCCAACAACACAGCCAACACATCTGCCTGCACATAGAGATAGAGCGGATTGACACCAAACGACTCGAAGAACAGCGTCCAACCTTTCTTCCCTTGGATGTCGATAATCCACATCAACAACGCCAAAAGCAACGAGGCGAATCCGCAAGTGGTCAGCACAAACGTACTGCTCCAAATCTTCTTATTGATTGGGCAACCGTAACTGAGCAACAAGCCGGCAAAAAGAATGACCGTACCCAAGATGAAGAGTTTCTGCACGATTACCCCCTTATCTTGCTTATTGTCCGCAATTAACTTTCCAGCATAGAAACCAATCAACACATGGCCAATACTGCCCAAGCAGCTCAATAATCCCTCCGGATCGAAAGCGATGCGTGTGCCATCCGGCAAATAGTCGTGATACATATGCGTAGGGCCAAACAATGCCCGGTCGATCACCGCGATCAGATTGCCCTCCGAAAGCTCCGTGCTCCCGGTGAAGCCTAATAGAGCCGCATAGCAGAGCAAGATGCCCGCTGCCGTATGCAGCAGATATTTGTGATTGATCGTCAAGCCAATGAACGAGCCAAAGCCGTAAGCCAACGCCAATCGCTGCAAGACACCCAGGATACGGAGCCCTTTCATTCCCTCCCAACCGTTATAGAGCAGGGTAACTAAAAAATTGATGGCGAAGCCAACCAAGAAGATCAAGACCGCACGCTTCTTCAACTTCCAGAAACTGGCTTTCGTGAGCTTGAAATCATACTTGCGCAACGAGAAAAACATGGAAACGCCCATGATAAACATAAAGAAGGGGAAGACCAAGTCAGTTGGGGTCAATCCATTCCATTCGGCATGGCGCAAAGGCGCATATACATACTTCCAAGATCCGGGATTATTCACCATGATCATGCCTGCGATCGTCAGTCCTCGCATCACATCGAGCGAGAGCAACCTGTTTGAAACCTGTGTCATATTCAGTAGTTCATTAGATTTAATTGCGGCGATATTACCGCACCGCCAAAGATAGTATAAAATGCGAAGATTTTCACTACCTTTGCCCCTCAATTAGAAAACGATACAAATACGATATTTTGTCATGGAATACAATTTCAGAGAGATCGAGAAGAAATGGCACGACGATTGGGTGGCCAAACAGGTGTATAAAGTGGAGATGGATCCCAAGAAGCCGAAGTATTACGTGCTGGACATGTTCCCCTATCCGTCAGGTGCGGGTTTGCACGTCGGCCATCCCTTAGGATACATTGCTTCCGATATTTACTCCAGATACAAGCGTTTGCAGGGTTTCAACGTGTTGCATCCGATGGGATATGACGCCTACGGATTGCCCGCTGAGCAATATGCGATCCAAACCGGACAGCATCCCGAGATCACGACGAAGAACAACATCGCCCGTTACCGTGAGCAGTTGGAAAAGATTGGTTTCTGCTTCGACTGGAGCCGCGAGGTGCGTACGTGTGACCCGGGTTATTACAAATGGACCCAATGGGCTTTCCAACAGATGTTCAACAGCTACTATTGCAACGACCTGCAAAAGGCTCGCCCCATCAGTGAGTTGGTGGAGGCTTTCGAGGCCAATGGTACGGAAGGTTTGAACGTGGCTTGCTCTGAGGAGTTGAGCTTCACAGCCGACGAGTGGAAAGCAATGAGCCAGAAGGAGAAACAGCAGGTTTTGATGAACTACCGCATCGCTTACCGAGGTGAGACGATGGTCAACTGGTGTGCCGCTCTGGGTACCGTTTTGGCGAATGATGAGGTCGTAAATGGCGTATCTGAGCGTGGTGGTTATCCCGTTGAGCAGAAGGTGATGCGCCAGTGGTGTTTGCGTGTTTCCGCCTACGCACAACGGCTGTTGGATGGTTTGGAGACGATCGACTGGACAGACTCCTTGAAAGAGACACAGAAGAACTGGATCGGTCGCTCAGAGGGTACGGAGGTACGCTTCAAGGTGAAAGACAGCGACATGGAGTTCACCATCTTTACGACCCGTGCGGACACGATGTTTGGTGTTACTTTCATGGTATTGGCACCGGAGAGTGAGTTGGTACCGCAAGTGACTACCGCTGAGCAAAAGGCCGAGGTAGAGGCCTATCTGGAAAGAACACGCAAGCGCACCGAGCGTGAGCGCATTGCCGATCGTGGCGTGACGGGTGTATTCAGTGGTTCCTACGCCATCAACCCCTTCACGGGTGAGGCTGTGCCCATCTGGATCAGCGACTATGTATTGGCTGGTTACGGTACGGGTGCCATCATGGCCGTTCCTGCGCACGATAGCCGCGACTATGCCTTCGCTAAGCATTTCGGGTTGGAGATTCGCCCCTTGGTAGAGGGATGCGACGTGAGCGAGGAGAGCTTCGATGCCAAGGAGGGTATCGTTTGCAATTCACCGAAAGCGGGTGCTACCCCCTATTGCGACCTCTCTTTGAATGGATTGACCATCAAGGAGGCGATTGCCGCCACCAAACAATATGTCAAGGCACACCACTTAGGACGTGTGAAGGTGAACTACCGTCTGCGTGATGCCATCTTCAGCCGTCAGCGTTACTGGGGTGAGCCGTTCCCCGTTTATTACGACAAGGAGGGAATGCCGCAGATGATCCCGTCGGAGTGCCTGCCTTTGTTACTACCGGAGGTAGCAAAATTCCTGCCGACTGAGACGGGTGAACCGCCATTGGGACACGCTACGAAATGGGCTTGGGACACGGTGAACAAGCAGGTGGTGGAGAACGCGAAGATCGACAACGAGACCATCTTCCCCTTGGAGCTTTGCACCATGCCGGGATTCGCCGGTTCTTCTGCTTACTATTTGCGCTATATGGATCCGCACAACGAGAATGCCTTGGTAGATGCACAAGTAGATCAATACTGGCGCAACGTCGATCTCTACATCGGCGGTACGGAGCACGCCACAGGCCACTTGATCTATAGCCGTTTCTGGAACAAGTTCCTCTTCGACCTGGGTATTGTCTGCGAGGAAGAGCCCTTCAAGAAGCTGATCAACCAGGGCATGATCCAAGGTCGCTCAAACTTCGTCTATCGCATCAATGGCACGAACACCTTCGTCTCTTATAACTTGAAGAAGGACTATGAGGTCACGCCAATCCATGTGGATGTGAATATCGTATCAAATGATATATTGGATGTTGAGGCCTTCAAGCAGTGGCGTCCGGAGTACAACGATGCGGAGTTCGTCTTGGAGGATGGCAAGTACATCTGCGGATGGGCGGTCGAGAAGATGTCCAAGTCCATGTTCAACGTGGTCAACCCGGATATGATCGTCGAGAAATATGGTGCTGATACATTGAGACTCTACGAGATGTTCCTGGGCCCGATCGAGCAATCCAAGCCTTGGGACACCAACGGTATTGATGGTGTACATCGCTTCCTCAAGAAGCTCTGGAGCCTCTTCTTTGGCAACGACGGCTTGAAGGTGACCGACGGAGAGCCGACTCCCGCCGAGTTGAAGGCTATCCACAAGCTGATCAAAAAGGTGACCTACGACATTGAGCACTTCTCTTACAACACCTCCATCAGTGCCTTCATGATCTGCGTGAATGAGCTGACCAGCTTGAAATGCAGCAAACAGGCCGTTTTGGAGCCGTTGGTTATCCTGTTAGCGCCTTTCGCTCCCCACATTGCCGAGGAGCTGTGGCACCAGTTGGGTCATGAGACGACGGTTTGCGATGCCGAGTGGCCCACTTACAACGAAGATTACTTGGTGGAGCAATCCGTCTCTTACGTCATCTCTTTCAACGGTAAGGCTCGCTACAACCTGCAGCTCCCTGCGGGTATCAGCAAAGAGGAGGCCGAGAAGGTAGCCTTGGAGAACGAGCTTTCGCAGAAATGGCTGGAGGGTAAGACCGTCCGCAAGGTGATTGTTGTTCCCGGAAAGATCGTTAATATTGTAGTGGGATGAGCAGCAAGATCACTAAACTCTATTTCGCCTCGCAGGATTATCTAATGATCCTGCTGGGCACCTTGATGTATGGCTTCGGATTCAATGCCTTCATCCTCTCCAACGAGATCGTGACCGGAGGTGTGAGTGGTATCTGTGCCCTCATCTTCTTTGCCTCGAACGAGATGATCCCTGTCTCCGTCTCCTACTTCGTCATCAACGTAGCGTTGCTCTTGGTAGCCCTGAAGATATTGGGCTTGAAGTTCTTGATCAAGACCATCTTCGGTGTGCTCTCCCTCTCCGCCTCCCTCTCCTTCTTCGAGTGGTTGCTGCAAGGGAAAGCGCTTTTGCCTGATGAGCCCTTCATGTCGATCTTGATCGGTGCCTTCCTCTGTGGAGCCGGATTGGGATTGGTCTTCTCCGTAGGAGGAAGTACAGGAGGTACAGACATCATCGGAGCCGTGGTCAACAAATACAAGAACATCTCCATCGGGCGCATCTTGCTCTTCTGCGACTTCATCATCATCAGCTCCTCTTTCGTGTTGTTCCACGACGTGGAGAAGATCGTATTTGGTTTCGTAGAGATGTTTGTCAGCAACAACGTGCTCGACATGGTCTTGAACGGCAACCGGCAGTCGGTACAGTTCTTGATCTTCTCGCAGAAATATGACGAGATAGCCGATGCCATCATCACCAAGATCGGCCGTGGCTGCACCATCCTCGATGGCGTAGGCGGCTACTCCAAGAGGCCCGTGAAGGTGGTTGTGCTTTTAGCCAAGAAGTCGGAATCCAATGCCGTCTTCCGCTTAGTGAAACGCATCGACCATCAAGCCTTCATCTCCCAAAGCATTGTCAGAGGGGTGTATGGCGAGGGATTCGACCAAATAAAAGCCTAAAAACAAGCAGGAACGACTGTCTGAGCCGTTCCTGCTATTTTTCGTTCAAAGGATGCACACACTACCCGCCCACCTATTTTCATTTAGTAGCTCGGGTAACCTATTTTCCTCTATCACCTATCCCTCTTTTCTCCCCACAATGACAAATGACAAATGACAGTTAGAAAATCAACCCCTCCCCTACCTTCCTGCACGACTACTCCTATCATTCTATACTTAATAAATAAATATATATATATATATAAATATATTTATTATATATTATATTATTAATATATATTATTATATATAATATATATAGTATATAATAGTATCTACATCTACCTAAGGGAAGCAGGGTAAGCAGCAAAAAACGAACTGTCATTTGTCATTTGTCATTGTCATTCCAATTTCAAGCTTAATCCTATTATTTTTTCTACCTTTGCTGCTAATAAAGTATATGTGTTACTTAAATCAATTGATATAGCATGAAATCTGAAGATCTATCTCGACGCTCGTTTCTCAAACGGGCCCTTGCGCTTTCGGCAGCCTCGGCTATCCCCTCGTTTTGGATCCCGGCCAAAGGCATGACTCCACGTGTCAGCGCAAACGACAAGGTTAATATCGCTTTTATTGGTATCGGACAACGTGGCGGAGAAATTGCCAAAGAGTTATACAAAACTGGGTTATGTAATGTAGTGGCACTTTGTGATGTGGATATGGGCGCTCCTCACACGCAGGAGATCATGAACATGTTTCCCAAGGCAGAGCGTTTCCAGGATTTCCGAACGATGTTCGATCGCATCTCAAACAAGATAGATGCCGTAACAGTGGGTGTTCCTGACCATTCTCACTTCCCCATCTCTATCGAGGCAATGGCACATGGCAAACATGTCTATGTGGAGAAACCGATGGCACGTACCTTCGAGGAGATCGAAATCATGATGCGTGCGGCCAAGAAATATGGTGTGGTTACTCAAATGGGCAATCAAGGGCACTCTGAGGCCAACTACTTCCAGTTCAAGGCTTGGAAAGAGGCAGGCATTATCAAGGATGTTACCGCCATCACAGCACACATGAATAACTCTCGCCGTTGGCATGGCTGGAACCCACATATCACACACATGCCGATGGGTGAACCCGTTCCGCAAACCATGGATTGGGACACTTGGATTGGCGTAGCGCAATATCACGATTATAACCACGATTACCATTTGGGTCAATGGCGTTGCTGGTATGACTATGGTATGGGTGCCTTAGGCGACTGGGGTGCACATATCCTCGATACGGCCCATGAGTTCCTCGACCTGGGCTTGCCTACTGAGGTGAATCCGCTCTACCTGAAGGATCATAATCCCTTCTTCTTCCCGATGTCTTCCACGATCCTGTTCCGCTTCCCGAAACGGGGTGATATGCCAGGCGTGGATGTAACTTGGTATGATGGATTGGACAATATTCCGGCTGTTCCCGAAGGTTATGGCGTGTCGGAGTTGGATCCCAACATCCCGACCGTAGCTGGTGGTAAGATTCAACCCGCTAAATTGAATCCGGGTAAAGAGATTTACTCGAAAGAGTTGACCTTTAAGGGTGGATCGCACGGAAGTACCCTCTCGATCATCCCCAGTGAGAAGGCGAAAGAGATGGAATCTCGGTTGCCGGAGGTACCGAAAAGCCCCTCCAATCACTACGCAAACTTCCTGCTCAGCTGTATGGGTAAAGAGAAAACCCGCTCACCATTCCACATTGCCGGTCCATTGAGCCAAGTTTTCTGCCTTGGTGTGCTGAGTCAACGCCTCAACCGTAAATTGGTGTTCGACCGAGATACGAAGCAAATCACCAACGATCCGGAGGCTAATCGGATGCTTTGTGGCTTGCCTCCTCGCAAGGGTTGGGAACAATATTACAAGGTTTAAAAGATGCAGCTCTTATTAGCTTGCGCAAAAATCATGCAATGCGAGGTCCTTCCGTCGAAGGGTCTCGCATTGCATACTCCCCACTTCCAGCAGGAAGCGGAAGCCTTTGCGCACGACTTAGCCCAATACGACAGCTCCTCGCTACAAGAAATACTGAAATGCAACCGCCAAATAGCTCAACAGAACAAGTTGCGCTACCTTCGTTTCTTCGATAGCGATAATGTTCCACTACCCGCCATCCTTGCCTATCACGGGCAAGCTTATAAACATCTCAAGGCAGAACAGTTGAGCGAGGAAACCTTACACTATGCGGATCAACATCTGTGGATCACCTCCTTTCTCTATGGCCTATTGCGGCCGTTGGACGGGATTCATCCCTACCGTTTAGAGGGGCATGTAGAGTTGCCTTCGAGCGAAGGAAAACGGCTGTTTGACTTCTGGAAGACCCGATTGACCGACCTACTGATTGCCTCCGTCAAGGCTGACGATGGCCTATTGATCCACCTCAGCACGGAAGAATTTGAACACCTGTTCGACTGGAAACGGGTCACAAACGAGGTACGTGTAATTCAGCCACTCTTCTATGTGCGCAAGGGAAACTCCTTCAAGGTTCAAGCAGTATGGGCCAAAAGTTGCCGAGGAGCAATGACTCGCTTCTTGCTGACCCAACAAATAAAAAATCCCGCAGAACTGTCCACCTTCGATTATGAAGGCTTCCACTTCCTGCGGGAAGAACCTAATCAACTCATATTCGTGAAGCAAGCGGAATAACCGGCTTACTTCACTTTGATATGGTCAAAACCATTTCCATAGACACCAATCACGGCACTCTGAGAGACAAACGCATCCGGATCAATATCGTTGATGATGCGGAAAATGGTCGTGGATTGCCGACGTTTCGCCAAGACAAACATCATGGGTTGCTCTTGACCCGTATAGAAACCTTTCGCATCAATCAATGTTACGCCACGATGCAAGGCATTGATTTCTTTCGCTATCTCCTCATACTTCTTAGAAATGATGAAGAATTGAACCGACTGCCGACTGCCATTCACTACCTGATCGAGCATAAAGCTGCACACAAACAACGTCACAAAACCATAGAGTACCTTCTCCATGTCTTGCAACACAAAGTAGCTGGATGAGATGATAATCAAATCGCATAGCATGATGACACGCCCCAAGGTAATGTCGCAATACTTATTGATAATCGCAGCGATAATATCTGTTCCACCCGTACTACCATTGCTGGTGAAAGCGATGCCTAAACCAATGCCACACAGGGTAGCTCCCAAGACACAAGCCATGAAAGGTTGGTCGGACAACAGGTGTGTGCCCTCCGTCAGTTTCTGAATCACCGAGAGGAAGAAAGTCAAGGTAAAGACGGCAAAAATAGTCTTAATGGAAAATTTGAAACCCAATATGCGCAACGATAAGACCAACAGAAACGCATTAATCACAAAATAGGTATATTGCACCGGGATTCCTACCGCCCAATAGACAATGGAAGAGATACCCGGAACACCCCCTGACGTGATGTCATTCGGCAACAAGAACACCGTCCATCCCACACCATAGAAGATCAATCCTATGGCAATCATCAGATAATCCTTCAGCTCTCGCAGCCAGATCGCTTGCGAGAGAGACAATAATTTCGCACTCATATTCTTACAGCCCTAATTGTGCTGAGATCTCCAGCATCTTGCGAATCGGCTTAATCGCCTGCTTCTGCACCTCCTCGTCCACGAAGATCTCGGGAAGCTCATATTTCAAACAGTTGTAGAGCTTCTCCATCGTGTTCAAGCGCATGAAGTTGCACTCGTTGCAAGCACAGGTGCTATCGTTGGGAGGTGCGGGGATAAACTCCTTCTCCGGGCTCTGCTTACGCATCTCATGAATCACACCACTCTCCGTAGCTACGATGAACTGTTTCTTCTCAGACTTGATCGTATGTTTCAAGAGTGCAGCCGTAGAACCTACGAAGTCGGAGATCTCAATAATCGGTCGTTTACACTCCGGATGGGTGATCACCTCAGCCTCGGGATACTCCTTCTTCAAGGATAGAATCTTCTCCAACGAGAACTGCTCATGCACATGGCAAGCGCCATTCCAAAGCAACATGTTTCGGCCGGTGATGCTGTTGATATAATTACCCAAGTTGCGATCGGGACCAAAGATCATCGGTGTACCCTCGGGGAAGCTCTCCACAATCTGACGGGCATTGGTAGAGGTCACTACCACATCGGTCACCGCTTTCACCGCTGCTGTCGTATTCACGTAGGAAACGACTGTATGACCGGGATGCGCTTTCACGAATTGCGCAAACTCTTCCGCCGGACAGCTATCTGCTAAAGAACAACCGGCATTCAAATCGGGCACCAGCACCTTCTTTTCCGGACAAAGAATCTTAGCGGTCTCACCCATGAAATGCACACCACAAAGCACAATAATATCGGCTGTCGTCTTGGCGGCCCACTGTGCTAATGCCAAGCTATCGCCTACATAATCGGCAATGTCTTGTATATCGCCTGTTTGATAGTAA
Source organism: Parabacteroides sp. (assembly GCA_022775005.1). Taxonomy (GTDB): domain Bacteria; phylum Bacteroidota; class Bacteroidia; order Bacteroidales; family Tannerellaceae; genus Parabacteroides. The sequence goes on along the minus strand of JALFJR010000047.1, from coordinate 22,979 downwards.
TGCGCCAAGATCACCGCATTCTTCTCCTTGCGCAACTGATCAATCGCCTCCTTCAAATTTACATCTTTCGGAACGGGTACATCCATATACCCTATTGACTGGTTCTTTTCCATAACCTTCACTTTTTGATTGTTGTTATCACGGCTGTTATCCGTACGGCGCGAAGGTATAAACTTTCCTTGGGATACAAAACAGTTCTTTTCCCCCGTTTTCCACACATCATATTTATATATAGGTTTAATTTATTCTCTCTTTAATTAGAAAAAAGGATGTATATGATGGGGTGTTGAAACCGTTAAAAGTTTTTGGATCGAAAGTTTGCCCATCAACTTATTAAGATAAGAGTAACCGTTATCCATACGAAAAGAACAAACCAATCGCTTTGAAAAAGTTTTGTTTTCTATGGATTAGCTCTGATATTCGCATTTAGCTGTTCATTGTTGAAAAGAGGATTTGTGGAAAAAATAGGATAGTCAAAGGGGGGTAGATTGGTGTAAAACCGATGTTGAAACGAGGTCTCAAAGAAAAAGCTTATTTATTTGGAGGAAAAGAGAAGGGGGATGTATGGACGACTTTCTGGATTCTGCAAGTTTTATTTTTCATTTTCTATTCACGACTTATCCAACGCTTTTCAACCGGGTTTCAACGGATATTGATTACTTTTGCGGACAAAGAAAAATGAGCTATGAGAAAGTTAAAAGTAACAGAGTTGAATCGATTGACAACGGAGGCTTTCAAAGCCTGCGAAAAGATTCCTTTGGTTGTAGTGTTGGATCATGTACGAAGTTTGAATAATGTGGGATCTGTCTTTCGTACAGCTGATGCGTTTCGGGTAGAAGCGATTTACCTGTGTGGGATTACCGCTTGTCCACCGAATGCCGAGATTCATAAGACTGCTTTAGGAGCAGAAGACAGTATGAACTGGCAGTATTTCAACAATACACAGGAAGCTGTTGAAAAGTTGCATGAGGCAGGTTACATCGTCTGTGCCGTGGAGCAGGCAGAAGGTAGTGTAATGCTGGATAAATTGCAGTTAGACAAGCAAAAGAAATATGCCATCATCATGGGCAATGAGGTGAAGGGTGTACAACAAGAGGTAGTGGATCGTTGTGACTTATGTGTTGAAATCCCTCAATATGGCACGAAACATTCGTTGAATGTCTCCGTGACGACAGGTATTGTGATCTGGGATTTCTTTAAGCAACTATCAGATTAACCCGTTCTCCACAAGCACCACTACCCGTTCGGTCTGGGCATCTTTTCCTTTGGGGTCATACTCAGATTTGAGGCTGGCTCCGAACATACCGGCAAAGATGTTCCAGAAGCCGGCACGGAAGGGACCTAAAAAGGCTTTCGCTAAGTTGTAAGCCGATTGATTGCACTCCCTATCTACCAGTTTAATAAGTAGTTTACCCTGTGAAAGGGTCATCTTTTTCAACTCCGGTTTATATTGTTCGAACAGTTCCTTCTCCATCCGTTTCAGGTGCGCTCGTTGCTCCTTCTCAGTGGGTAAAGTCTCTATGTATTCGTAGGTTTCTATAAGTGTTTCATAAATCAGTTTGGCGTAGGGCAGGGTACGTTTCACATCTCTCACTAACTTATTGTATTGATATTGTTGCCTTTTATTCTTGAATTTAACAGGTGGATAAACATACACCTCTCTGAGGTTGACCACCGGCACAGTATCTCCATTCACCACCTGTGCCCGTTGATAACCTTCTGGAACAATGTTGGTTTTTACGGTTTGTGCTTCAGCGAACAGTGATCCGCTGAATAACAGTCCTACATAGATATGTTTTTTCCAAATCATGTGCTGCAAAAATAAAAAGAGTATGGGATATAAATCCTATCTTTGCACCAATTAACGACTAAAACAGACTTAACTATGAAACGCTTGGGTTGTTTCCTCTTAGCGGGAAATCTTTTTTGGGCGGCATACGGAGCGGATAATCTACGTGCTCCAGATATGCGCAGTGTAGGTATGGGGGGTAACGAGGTAACGCAATCCTCCCTTTTCAATCCGGCCTTGATCGCTTTTCAACCGCAAAAATCCATACATGTGAATTATATCAACCGATACCTGTTGAAAGAGTTGGGCACTTTTTCCGGGAGCTGTTATTTGCCTAATCATTGGTTATCCACCGGATTGGATCTGTCGGCTTTTGGATATGAGGAATATAAGGAGTTGATGGTAAGGCTTTCAGTGGCTAAGGTATTGGGGAAGCGTTGGAGTCTTGGTGTTGCTTTTCATTATAGCTTTCTGCAAACAGCATTGTTGGAGCAACCACAAGGAAGGATAGCTACCGATGTGGGTATCTTGTTCAAACCTTTGGATAATCTGTTGATTGGATTGTTGACAACGAATCTACCTGCTGTAATAGTTGGTGATAAGCAATTAGAAATTGCTGATTTTGAATCTTATTTGGTGCAATTTGGTTTCCACTGGCTGTTTATGAACAATTTGTCGATAACTGGAAGTATTTCGGTGGATGAACGGCATAAACCAATGGGTAGTTTCGGTATGGAATATACCCCTTATTCCACTTTCTTCTTGCGGGCAGGTGTGCAATCCGCTCCTTTGCTTCCCTCTATCGGTATAGGTTATCGTTTGAGTCGGTTCACCATAGATACCGCTGCTATCTATCATCGAACGTTAGGTATGAGTATGGGGATTGGTCTCTCCTATTTCTTTTAATCTTATAAACGATTATTGCTATGAAAAATAAGTTGATAATTGTGTGTATATGCTGTTTATTAAATGTGTATATACTTTGTGGTCAGCATTATAAAACAGTTGATAACTGGAAAGAATATGTGGAGGAGTTAGCGGCTGAAACCGACCAACAGGAACACATAGAAACTCTTTATGCTGATCTTTCCTATCTTTCTGAACATCCGTTGGATCTTAATCAACTGACCAAAGAACAGTTGAAACGGCTGCCTTTCCTCTCCGATCAACAGATAGAGGCATTATTGGCTTATCCGGAGCGTTATGGGAGAATAGTCAGTATTTATGAATTGAAACAGATTGAAGCCTTGGATTGGGCAACCTTATCCCTCCTGCTTCCCTTTGTAACAATTGGTGAAAATATAGTTGAAAAACGACCGATAACGGTTAGAAACCTGTTTAAATATGGCGAGAATGAATTACTAATCAGGTATGATCAATGTTTTCAACAAAAAAGCGGTTATAGTGAATTATCTGATAGTATATTGCAGCGTTATCCCAACCGGTATTATTTGGGAGAATCTTTTTACCATTCTGTGCGTTACACTTACACATTTGATGATCGGATTCAACTGGGATTTGTAGCGGAAAAAGATGCTGGGGAACCGTTTGCCAAGGCGATACATAAAGGGTATGACTATTATTCTGCCCATCTTTTCTTGAAAGATATGAACCGGTTGAAAAGTTTGGCGATTGGTGATTACAAGGTTTCCTTTGGACAGGGTTTAGTGATTAGCCATGAATTTACCTTGAGCCGATCGGCTGCCGTCACTCAGATTGAACGACGTTCGCAAGGATTCCGTCGCCATTATTCCACCAATGAGCAGGATTTCTTTCGGGGAGTTGCCCTTACCTTGGCTTTGGGTAACTGGGAATTAAGCGGCTTCTATTCCTATCGAAAGATGGATGCGGCTGTGGATAGTTTAACCTTTCCTTCGTTGAAAACAGATGGTTTGCATCGGTTGCCTCGGGATTGGGAGAAACGACGAACCGTTCCTTTGCAAAGTTATGGCGGACATGTGCAGTGGGCGACTCCAGTTGTACGCATTGGAATGACTGCTTTGGGTTATTCTTTTGGACGTTATCAACTCCAACCCGTGGAAAAGCCTTACAGCCGTTTTTATCTCAGCGGTTCACATGCTTTCAACATCAGTGTGGATTATCTGTTGAAAACAGGTGGATGGAAATTCTTTGGAGAGACAGCTATGGACAAACAGCAAGCGTTTGCCACATTGAACAATTTGCAGTGGACACCTGCTTCCTACTTCACGTTGCTGTTGTCGCATCGCTATTATGACAAGCGTTATCAAGCCCTCTTTGGCAATGCCTTCCGACAAGGTTCCACGGTGCAGAATGAACAGGGTTTTTACATGGGATTACAGTTTACACCTCTCCCCTATTGGAAAGTAGCACTTTATGGAGATTGGTTTCGTTTTCCTTGGTTGAAATATGGAGTGGATGTACCCTCTTCCGGGGTGGAATATATGGCGGAGGTAGATTACACGCCCAATGCGGTTTTTTCCACCTATCTTCGGTATAAGTATCGGGAGAAGGAGAAGAACCAAACCGCAAAGGAGAATAATCTAGTCACGATTGTTCCCTATCGGCAACATCGCTTGCGTTATCAACTGGTTTTCCGGCCGGGCGATTGGGTGTTGAAAACAGCGGTGGATGGGGTGATTTATAAAGAGTTGAATCAAGCGGACAGCAAGGGTTATCAGTGTTCACAAAGTGTGGCATGGCTACCTAACAAATTTCCCCTCGGGGTGGATAGCTATTTCGCTTGGTTTCATACGGACGATTATGACAGTCGGGTCAGCTCTTATGAGAAGAATATCTTGTATGCTTTCCAGATGCCCACGTTTTACGGGAAGGGGTTTCGCTTGGCGTTAACCGTAAGTTTAGACCTCGGAAAACGGCTTTCCTTGTTTGCTAAACTGGCACATACCCACTATTTGGATCGGGATCAAATTGGTTCTGACACAGAACTCATCAACGGATCTGATAAAACAGATCTATATGCTTTGCTTCGATGGAAATTTTAAAGTAGCTTTGCGGTTGTAAAAATTCATAGAAACAAATAGCGTATGTCAACCATACTTTATGATCAAATCGTTTTCGGACCTATCCATAGTCGCCGGTTGGGCATCTCTTTGGGTATGAATCTGCTGCCCACAGATGGAAAGGTTTGTTCATTTGATTGCCTCTATTGTGAGTGCGGTTTCAACAAGGATCGCAAGACGAATCACCGTATGCCGACCCGTGAGGAGGTGCGAGAAGCACTTCGTGAGCGACTAACCCGGATGCAGGCAGAGGGTATCGCTCCTAACGTGATTACCTTCGCGGGAAATGGGGAGCCTACTTTGCATCCCGATTTTGAGTCCATCATCGCTGATACGATAGAAACAAGGAATGCTTTTTTCCCAAAGGCAAAGATAGCTGTCCTTTCCAATGCAACGCAGTTGCACAAGGAATCGGTGGTTCGTGCGTTGAACAGAGTGGAGGATAACATCCTGAAGTTTGATTCGATTTTAGATAGTCGCATACAGCAGTTGGATCGTCCCAACCAACCCGGTTTCTGTTTCGTTCGCTTGTTGGAGCAATTGAAGCAGTTCAAGGGGAACTTGATCATCCAGACCATGTTCCTCAAAGGAGAGTTTGAGGGGCAATCCGTGAATAACATGAGCGAGGAGGAGGTCGCAGGTTGGCTTCAGGCATTGCAGGAGATTGCACCTAAGCAGGTGATGATCTACACCATTGATCGGGAGACTCCTGCGCAAGGCTTACTGAAAGCCACCCATGAGGAGCTGGATGGCATAGCTGAGCGAGCACGAAAAGCTGGTTTTGACGTGACCGTTTCCTATTGATAGCCTATGAACAAACAGATTATTAAAAGTCATACAATTAAATATAGTATCATGAATACATTAAGAAACAAGAAACAGTTGTCTAAGCTGATAGCTCTCTGTGGGGCTGTGGCAGCGACCGCTTTCCTGAGTGGTTGCGGGCAACAGGGTGCTCCGGCTGAGTCGTTTGAGCGGTCGGATTATTACACACGCGGTATTGGTTCTTACCCGGGCGATCCAAAGGAGGATTTCTCTCCCGATTTGAAGCCGGATCAGACCTACCGCAATATAGCGCTTTTGCGGAGTGCTTTCCATTCGTCAAGCTATGACTATAACTTGACGGCTCAGTTGATAACCGATGGTGTGGTGAGCAATCAGCAACCCCAGTATTTGGATTTAACTACCCAAGATGGCGAGGTAGCTCGTCGTGAAAGGGAGTGGATGATTGATCGTGGTCCCTATTCACGCAATGCGGTGGTAGGTGCGGATGCCTACTATCAGTTCGCCTTGAAGAATGGCTGGAAAGAGAAGGCCGATGAGGTGAAATTCCGGGGTAGTGTCGCTTTTGACCAAAACAAAGTCAAGGGTGGTTATGCCATTATTTGTGAAGGTTCGAACGATGGCTCAACCTGGGTGGAATTAGGCAGTTTGAAAGGTAATGGTATGCCGGGAAAGGAGTCTCGCTACAAGGCCCATTCCGATCCGAATAAGAACAGCTGGGATCCGGGTGAGTTGCCTACCCGTTCGCTGAACGAGAGCATCCCGTTGCATAATAACGAGGCATACACCAACTATCGGATGCGCTTCCAGATGGAGGGTGCGGTTTATTGGTCGTTCTACGAGATCGACTTCTATGAGCAGGGTCAGGCAGAGCCAATCGACTTGCTTCCCTCTAAGTTCTTCAACAGTGCTTGGATGAGTGCCACAGCTGGTGAGGAGTGGGTCTATGTGGATCTGGGTAGTCAATCCACCTTCGACAAGGTGAAGCTGAACTGGATAAACAAGGCTGTGAAGGGTAAGATCCAAGCCTCTGTGGATGGCAAGCAATGGAATGACTTGGCTGACCTGCCCGGTGGTGACGCTTTGGTGGATGAGGTGGCTGTACAGGGCAAGGGCCGTTATGTGCGTGTCTTGATGAATGAGTCAGCCAACAAGGGTCGTTATATCTTGAGTGAATTGTCCGTGATGGGTAAAGGTGGTTTGGTGGCTCAACCTGTCGCTCAACCCGCGCCTACGGGAAAAGAGATCCGTCTGTCGGGTGGTGATTGGAAGGTACAGCGAGCTTCCGAGGTGACCGCATCGGGCGAGGAAATCTCCAAGCCGTCGTTCAATCCGGAAGGTTGGGTTGTGGCTACGGTTCCGGGAACGGTTCTTACGAGCTATAAGAATGCGGGGGCGGTGCCTAATCCGAACTATGCGGATAACCTCTTCATGATCTCTGAGTCTTTCTTCAATTCCAATTTCTGGTATCGAGATGCTTTCGAGGTGCCAGCAGGTTTCAAGCAAGATCGTGTTTTCTTAAATTTCGATGGTATCAACTGGAAGGCCAACGTCTATCTGAATGGCGAGAAGTTGGGCAAGATTGAGGGTGCTTTCATCCGGGGTATCTTTGACGTGACCGACAAGGTGAAAGAGGGAGAGAATGTCGTAGCTGTCGAGATCGTGAAGAACCAGCACATTGGTGCGATCAAGGAGAAATATGAGAAGAACACCGACTTCAATGGCGGTATCTTGGGTGCGGATAATCCTACGTTCCATGCAACGATTGGTTGGGACTGGATCTCTACGATCCGTGGCCGTAATATTGGTATCTGGAATGATGTGACCTTAACGACTTCAGGTAAGGTAACGATTCAGGATCCGTTTGTGCAAGCGGTATTGCCGTTGCCCGATACTACCTCTGTGGTATTGACTCCTGAGGTGATCGTGAAGAACCATGAGTCAGCGCCAGTAGCGGGTGTATTGAGTGGTAAGATCGGTGAGATTACGTTTGAGCAACCGGTGGAGTTGAAGGCAAACGAGGAGAAGACTGTGAAGTTTGATCCGGAGAAGTTTGCGCAGTTGAAGGTGCAAAATCCACGTCTCTGGTGGCCGAAGGGCTATGGTGAGCCTTACCTGTATGATGCGAACTTCACCTTCAAGGTGGCTGATCAGGTATCGGATGCGGAAGACTTCAAGGTAGGTATTCGTCAGATGACCTTCAACGAGAACAACAGCATCCTGAGCCTCTTCGTCAATGGCCGTCGTTTCATCGGTCGTGGTGGTAACTGGGGCTTTGGTGAGTCTAACTTGAACTATCGAGGTCGTGAGTATGACATTGCCGTGGATTACCATGCGGATATGAACTTCACGATGATGCGTAACTGGGTAGGTCAGATTGGTGATCAGGAGCTGTATGAGGCGTGCGATCGTCATGGCATCATGATCTGGCAAGACTTCTGGTTGGCTAACCCGGCTGACGGTCCAGATCCCTACTATCCCGAGATGTTCATCGCCAATGCGTCCGATTATGTGAAGCGTTTCCGCAACCATGCCTCTATCGGTATCTATTGCGGACGTAACGAGGGCTTCCCGCCCGAGCAAATCGACAAGGCATTGCGTCGCATCGTGAAGGAGGATCATCCGGGCATACATTATATTTCCAGCTCTGCGGATGATGTAGTCAGTGGTCATGGTCCTTACCGGGCATTGCCAGTGAAGGAATATTTCGCTTTGAAGAATGGTAGCGACAAGTTCCATAGCGAGCGTGGTATGCCTAATGTGATGAACTATGAGAGCTTGCAGCGTACCTTCTCTCCGGAGGCAATGTGGCCGCAGAACGCACAGTGGGGACAGCACGACTACACCATGGAGGGTGCCCAATCTTGTGCCTCTTTCAACGAGATCATCGCGAAGGGCTTTGGTGAGCCGAAAGATGCGAAAGAGTTCGCTGACTTGGCTCAGTGGGTGAACTACGATGGTTATCGGGGTATGTTCGAGTCTCGCAGCTTGAACCGTAAGGGCTTGTTGCTCTGGATGACTCATGCTTGCTGGCCTTCGATGGTATGGCAGACCTACGACTACTATTTCGAGCCTACTGCTGCTTACTTTGGCTGTAAGAAGGCTAACGAGCCGCTCCACATCCAGTGGAACCCGTTGACTGATGAGGTAGAGGTAGTAAACTACAGTGCAGGTCAGCGCAAAGGCTTGACCGCAAAGGCACAGGTACTCAACATGGATGGCTCTGTGGCTTGGGAGAAAGAGGCTGCTGTGGATAGCGAGGAAGACACGACCAACAAGTGCATCAAGTTGGAGTTCCCGGCTAACCTGACCAGTGCGCACTACGTGAAGCTGACCTTGACCGCAGGTGGCCAAGTGGTTTCCGACAACTTCTATTTGAGAGGTACCGAGGAGGGCAACTATCAAGCATTGCGTGAGTTGCCGAAGGTTCAGATGCAGCCGCAGATCCAAACCAACAAGGGTGCGGATGGCCAATGGACCGCTACGGTAGCTTTGGAAAATAGTAGTAACACACCGGCATTGATGATCCGTGTGAATGTGTTGGGTGCAAAAGATGGCGAGCAAATCCTCCCGATGTTCTACAGCGACAACTACTTCTCTTTGCTTCCGGGCGAGAAGAAGACGGTGAACATCCATTGGAAGGATGAGGACACCCGTGGTGAGCAGCCGCAGATCATTGTCTCTGGCTATAACGTGCAATAATACACTGTTATTTTATATAGGAAGAAGGCATCTCTAAGAGGTGCCTTTTTTTTGCTACCTCGGGAGGTAACAATTTTTTCCTCGGCACATAAATCTTTCGAGATGCCTTCGAGAACCGTTCGAGACAACCTCTTTTTTTTGGAATAAACGTATTTCACTTCACACACTTCACTACCTGCTCATGCTGGCCATAGCGAAGATGGAGGAGATAAAAACCCGCAGTAGAAGGATAGCGCAAGCAGGAGTTTCCAGCGGGAACGACCTCCGTGCTGATGACTTGTCCTTTAGCATTCAACCAATGGACGACACCCGCTTCGGGCAGATACTCGATACGAATTTGATGGGGTTCTTGCTGGATGCGAACTTCGTTGATTGCAGGTATGATTTGATTGGAGGTAGGGTTACTTTGAGGCTCTTGGCTGGCTCTTAATGGGGCTTCGCAAGCGAGTAAGCGTGCGGAAGAAACGACCTCAGTGGAAGGTGTTACTTCTAAGACAGTCTCTTCAGTAGCCTTGATAAAAAAGGCACTATAGGGTGCGAGTGCATAGTCGCTATCCAGGGAGTATGCTTGATAGGCTTCATTTTGATAGAGGTAAATATAGCCATCTAATCCCTCTGCCCCTTCGATATTCCGTAGAGCAAGAGGTGCTGGTAAGGGATTTCCACAGAGTATCCAACCATTATTGGCCTCGTTTCCTCCTGTATTGGGAGTTATTTCTATGCTTGCCGCTTTTCCTAATGTTTCGGGTATCTGTGTGTTGGGGCAATGGAACCGCACAGTAGTAGTAGTAGCTGCTGCATCTAAGGCGATCAAGTAGCCTTGATGTTTATGGATAATGGGTTGATCGGTTGTTTGGGAGGCTGAAACAACACTCCATCCCGGTTGTCCGTTAGCTCGCTTTTGTCCATCGTATGTTTGCAGATAGAAGTAATTGCCACTACCTGTCTCTGTGTCATCCTTAAAGGTAAAGTTTTCAATGTCATTGGTATAGACATCAAACGGTAAGGAGAAGAAATACCATTTGCCCTTGGCTGGAAATGTTTTCTCTACAATGAGCTGATTATTTATTTCCAATTGCCCAGATGTAATCAGTGAGGCATGGCTGTTGTCAGCATCATAAAGCGTGAGCTCATTAGTGTGGAGTTTGCCTGTTGAAGCTATTTGCAGGCTTCCTCCGCTGATATGCACGACTTTAGTCGTTCGCTCATCTGTAAGTGATGTGTTTCCTTGGATCAAGGCCGTATTTGAACGTCGGGCAGGTAGATGGCTCCAATGTTCGCTTGTTCCCCAATCGCCTGTTCCCGTAAATAAGGAGTATTGGCGGTTAAAGCCACGGGTCATAACGCTATCGAATAGTACTATGCTTTCACTTTTTAAAGTTGGTGTTATAATATCTAATCCAAGAGGATTCCTTGGAGCTGGAGTTCCTTTAAATTGCCCAGTATTACCTCTGAGTAAATCTATTAACGCATCAGAACCATTGCGGAAAAGCCTTATACGTACTGTATCTTTGTTTAATTCTGCATATGCATGCATGTAAACATACACACTATCAAATGGAGTTACGTCATAGTGCTCAAATTTCACTTCTGTATTTGAGCGGATTTTGAGTGCTTTATCCCCATGTGCTCCCACATTCGCATCTAAATTTGTTATGTCTTCGATAGAGACGGATCCTTTCTCCACTGTATAATTCCAATTATCCGTAGATTTTCCTTGGAAAGTTTGCAGCAAGAAAGTGTCAATGACTAAGGGGTTGTTTTTTTCACTTTGCACGAAAGAACTCCAGGAATTGGGTTGTACAGATTGTGCCTGCACAAAGGACGATGTCGAAACGAATATGCCCGCGAACAAATACGCCAAACAGTATCTTAAATTTGTTTTCATAGCTAATGATTGGTTTTAAATGTTTTGTGAGCGCAAATATAGGGAAAAAACAGTAGAGGCTGTCAAATTTCGGCCATTTATTTATGTTTTCATTACTCGCAGGATAATTTCGGCCATTTTATCCGCCGGGCCTTTGGTTAAGATGTTTAGGTGAGAAGCTTCAATCTCATGAATGAAACAATCTGGTTGTTCCTCTCTCCATCTCTGTGGGTTGTTTAAGAAACGCTGGTAAATGGCTTGTACAATTAGAGGATCTGTTCCTTTAGGTATAAAAGGTTCTGTGATGAATTGGGTAGCTCTAAACAGATGTATTTCTCCCGGATAGGGTTTGAAACGAAATGTCTCTGTCAACTCATTGGTGATTCGTTGTTTTTCTCGGCCCAATTCAGGAGAAATTCCCGGCTCTTGGAATAATTCGTTCAAATAATTCTGTGTAGCGTCTTTGTTATCAATAAATCCATCAATAACAAATGCTTTAGGAAGTGGAGTAAATCCCTCTTCCGCAATTCGGTTGGCCAACTGTAACGCCAATTCTCCACCAAAACAGAGTCCGGTAACGGCCGCAAGCGGTTGTTTGCGCAATAAAGGTCGTAAATAGTCCATATAATACTGCATCATGCGATCGAATGAACAGGGTTTGTGGAAAAATAGATCGTTGTAATTTTCAAAGATCAGTATATCAAATTGTTCGCTGAGCAGGTTTGCAAAATGGCGATAGAGCGCATAGAAAGGCGGGTACCCACAAATAATCAACAAAATAGGTTTCGTCCCCTGTGGCGTATGATACCAAAAAGCCAATGGATCACCCATACGTTGACTCAGAATTTGATGAATGGTTCGGTTTTTATACACCTCTGCCACAGAGATATTGATACCTTTCTCTTCTGCCTCATAGACAAGATTCATCACTTGTATAGAATTGAGACCCAGATCGAATAAATCCGTATGGATTCCCACTTGATCTATTCCCAATAGGTTTGCTACCATATAAGCCAACTGCTCCTCTTGCAAGGTTACAGGTTTGTCTATTTCCTTAAAATCCCTGGGAAGAGGGGTCGGCTGAGGCAAAGCGGATGGATTGAGCTTCCCGTTGGGTGTCATCGGGATGCGATCGAGCGTAGCCCAATAGGCAGGAATCATATAAGCGGGAAGTCGAGTGGCTAACGCCTTGCACAATGTGTGGAAATCCACAGTTACTCCTTGCTGGGGAAGAATATAGGCAGCTAACTGCTTCTCCTCTCCCTGCTGATAGAGGCGGACCAAGGCGTTCTGCACATCGGGACAGGCTTGCAATTGCTTAGCGATCTCATCCAACTCAATCCGGAATCCCCTCAGTTTCACCTGGGCATCCTTGCGCCCCAAGAAAAACAGGTGACCATTGGCTTGTCGATAAACCAAATCGCCACTGCGGTAAAGCGTAGCATTGATACCCTTTTCCCTGTCTGCTGCTGACTGATAGGGATTAGGAATGAATTTTGCTTGTGTCTGTTCCGGACGGTTGAGATAGCCTTTCGTCAGTTGGAGTCCTCCAATGCAAAGTTCACCAATGGCTCCATCGGGTACTAAATACCCCTCTTCATCCAATAGATAACCGCTGACTCCCTCGATCAAACAGCCAATGTCGTTGGCTGAGCTTTGCGGGGTCAAGATTGTACAGGTCGTATCTACCGTATTCTCCGTAGGTCCATACGTATTATATAAGGTATAGTCCTTACTCCAATAGGCGATGGTGCTTTGGGCGGTTGCTTCTCCTCCGACGATGATCTGTCGCAAATGAGGTAAAGGCCGTTGGGGCAACATGGTCAGCATAGCCGGGGCAATGGGAAGACAGGTCACCTGCTCTTTTTCCAGCAATTGGAATAACAGTTCCGGGTCTTTACGCTCTTCCTCTGTAGGTAACACCAAACGAGCTCCTTGCGTCAGCGGAATGAAGAACTCCTCCACAGAAGCATCAAAACTAAGGTTAGCGAACTGTAAAACGGCACTTTTCGGCCCAAAAAGGTAAGTCTTTTGCAAGGTGCGGACAAAGTGCAGCAGGTTGGCATGGGTGATGGGTGTCCCCTTTGGCAATCCAGTAGTACCAGAAGTATAAATGATATAGGCTGTCTGATCGGGGGAGATAGGCATTATCGGTAAAGCCTGAGCAGCGGAGGCATGTGTCAATGCTTCTATAGAAAAGTAACTGATCCCCTCCTCCTTTTTCACTTCATCTGCCAAGCAGAGCGTGACTCCACAATCCTGCATCATAAAGCGTTTACGCTCTTCGGGCAAGTTAGGGTCGATAGGAACATAGCAGCCACCGGCTTTTAAGATGCCCCAAATGGCTGAGGGTGCCCAACGTTTCTCTTTGATCGCTAATCCAATCCGTTTGTTACTGGTTGCGCCCAATTGTTCCATCAAGGCCTGTGCAATATGCTCACTTTCTGTATCTACAGTTTGATAACTGTAATGTGCTCCTTGATAGGTGAACGCGATAGCCGTTGGATATTGAGCGACCACTTGACGCCACAAATCCACCACATGCGTCTGTTCAGCAGGAAGGTAGGGATATACCTCGTTTGCTTGCACAACCCGGGTCACATAATCATTTGTGTAGGGTTGCAATTGATGGAGCGTTTGCTCTGGGTGTGCACAGACCGCAGCCAATAAGGTTAGGTATGCCTCTCCTAATCGACTGACCGCAGAGGCATCAAAAAGGTCTGTCGCATATTCCCACAGTACTTCGTCGATCTCCTCCCCTTGCAGGATGGTGCAGGAGAGGGGAAATGAGGTAGTCTTTTGTTGGATATATGGATGGAAAAGCATCTGATTTTCCACACCAAATGTCGTTTGTAAGAGTGGACTGGCCTGTTGCTCTTTGGACAGCGCTTGCATAATCTGGTAAAGTGGCAAAACGTGTTGTGTCAAGCTTTGCCTATCTTGTTCCACTTGGTGCAAGAAGTCGCTAAAGGTGAGCTGTTCATAATCTGCCTTATAGCGAATAGGTAACATATAGACAAAGTAACCGATTACTTCCGCAAACTCTTTTTGCTCACGATCCGCATAAGGAAACCCGATGGTAAATTCAGCTTGCCCGCTGTATTTACGCAAGAGCAACATATAGGTGGCAAGCAAGAGCGCAAAAGAGGTACAAGCCTCTTGTCGGCAAACCTGTTGTGCGGCCTTCCGAAGGGTAGCGGGAATAGGCATACGCAAGGTGGCTCCTTGATAATTGGTCAGATGGAGGGAGGTGCCCTGTTTGGTAGGTAGAATCAGCCCTTGATGAGGCGCTAAATAGGTCTTCCAAAAGGCCGTTGTCATTTCTTTGACAGGTTGCTGTTGTTTCCAGCAAGCGTAATCGGCATATTGATAAGCCAATTGTGGAGCTGCATCAGTCGGTTGTGCGTACAAACGACGTAATGACTTGTCCAACACCTGTTCGCATGACCAGCCATCCACCAACAGGTGATGAATGAGAAAGAGGCAATAATAGTGCCCGCTCTGTGTCTCTTGATAAAGTTTTGCCCGACAAAGCATCTCCCCATAGAGCTGGAAAGGATGAGAAGCCTCAGCGTCGATGGCTTCACGCAACGCCTCTTCCGGTAATCTCGTCAGCGATAAAGTTTGTGGCTTGAAGGGATGGATATACAATTGGGGTTCACCTTTCTCATCTACGATAAGTGAAGTGCGCAAAGACTCCTGTTGGGCAACCAGTTGATTCCAAGCCTTTTCAAAACGTTTAACCTCTAAATCTGTGCCTAATGACATCAGATAGGGTTGGTTATAGGCATCTTGTGCCGCTTGTGATTGTACGCATTGCAGCCAAAGGCTTCGTTGGGTAGGAGAAAGCGGAATGGAATGACTTCGATCAGCTCTTGGAATCTCCAATTCTTGTGGGGCAATGCGTTGTCTTTCCTCGATAAGAGTCACTTGCTGACCCAAAGTGGGATGTGCATAGAGATCAGCCGCTCTCAGTGCTAGGTGAAAGCGTTCGTTCAGTTGCAAAATCAGCTGAAGCAAGGCAATAGAGTCTCCTCCCTCTTGTAGGAAATGGCTGTCTTTGTGGAGCGATTTTGCACCTAATAAGGTTTGCCATTCAGTGGCCAATTGCTGTTCCAGTTCGCTTTCCCAATAGGAAGCTACGGCTGTTTCTTCTCCCCACACAGGTTGAGGCAGTTGCAGGCGGTCTATCTTTCCGTTGAGGTTGACGGGAAACCGTTTCAAAGGGATGATGATAGCCGGGATCATGTAGGCAGGCAATTTCGCACGCAGAATAGCAAAGAGCTTCGATTGATCCAATGCTTCCGGTTGCTCACATTGCACATACGCCACTAACAACTTGCGTCCCTTGTGTGTTTGCGCCATGACAATAGCCTGCTCAATCTCCGGACATTGTTTCAAAATGGTTTCTATCTCGCCTGCCTCGATGCGTATGCCGTTGATCTTGACTTGAAAATCACTGCGACCCACAAAGATCAAGCTGCCATCATCAGCTCTGCGCATCAAGTCACCGGTCCTGAAAAGGCGTGTATTAAAACCTTTAGCTTTGTCTGCTGGAGAGACAAAAGGATTGTCGATGAACTTAGCTCGGTTTAACTCCGGACGATTAAAGTACCCATCTGTCAGCTGATGACCACCTATGTATAACTCTCCAATCTCACCCAATGGAGTGGGTTGAAGTTGCTCATCCAGCAGGTAACAGGAGATCCCTTGGATAGGATAGCCCACGTTATTCGTCGTACAATCGGGGGTTAATACACCACAAACCGCATGAACCGTATCTTCGGTGCAACCATACGCATTGACGATACGTTTGATTTGCTGCCACCTGCTGATTGTTTCCGCTTGGGGAGCTTCGCCTGCGACAACTATGGTGTGCAATGCGGGAAGTTCTCGATAAGGACAATAGGCTAAATAGGCAGGAGGAATCAGCATATAACTGATAGCGGCCTGTTCTAACAATGCAACTAACGCCTCTGGATCTTTCTTTTCTTGCGCTGTAGCCATGACCAATTGTGCACCGATC
The DNA here is from genome assembly GCA_022775005.1 of Parabacteroides sp. GTDB lineage: Bacteria > Bacteroidota > Bacteroidia > Bacteroidales > Tannerellaceae > Parabacteroides. Next base: position 6,810 of record JALFJR010000047.1, on the reverse strand, counting down.
AAGGTTGCACCAAACATTTCTACAATAGAAGCACCAAAGTTGAGGCTGGCGAAAGAGAGGAAGCGATCTTCCTCACGCAGTTGGAAGGCATTCTCCTTTGTGTTCCAAGCCATCACGACTACTTGATTGTGCCGGATAATTACCCCTTTGGGTTGGCCAGTAGTGCCGGAGGTAAACAGGATATAGGCATATTGTGAAGGGGCGATCTCCGGAAGTATCCTATCAGCAAATGCAGCGGATTCAGTCAGGATATCTTGGAACATCCAGTTGGGGATAAAGTGCAATACATCCGGTACAGGCTTGGCTGTAATCCATCCGGAGATGCGGGCATCTTTGGCCATAAAATGCAAACGCTCTTTAGGATGTTCTTCGTCGATGGGGACATAGATAGCTCCTGCTTTCATCAGGCCATAAAGGGTAATGACCACTTCCGGGCTGCGTGGCATACTGACACCTATTGTTTTTCCGGTCAATCCTTGCGCTACGACCCAACGAGCTACTTGGTCGCTTAGACGATCTAATTCCTTATAAGTTATCCGTTGATCGCCTTGCCGTAAAGCAATAGCCTCTCCCCTACGAGCCACGATCTGCTTAAAAAGCATAGGGATGGATTGTTGAGAAAGCGCATCTATTTGAGGATGGTGTAAATGCTTCTCGGCAAAGTAGAGCTCTGTCTGCTGGCTATCTTGTTGCATACCCTGTTTTGTTTAGAGTTTAAAATGAAGTGTTCCTAAGAACATACGACCTGCTTGTGGAACAGGAACTCGATCACCACCTAACAGATATTTATGATTCAATAAATTATAGCAAGAAGCCTCTACGCTAAACCATTTGAATGAATAGCGTAAACCGAGGTTTGCCAATAGGTATCCTTTAATGACGAAATAATCGTCCGTATAAAAATCACCATCTTTGAACACCATGATACTCCCATACGGGGCAGGTTGGTTGGAGCGGTAGCTCAGATGAAGATTCAGCCACAAATTTTTTACGAAATTCAGCTCTTTCGCTGTGACTAATTGGAAGATAAATTCCGGTGTGTTGTGTACCTTATTACTATTTCCTACGCTATACACATATTCCACACTGAGGGCAGGCTGATAGGTTGCGCTGGCATACAGATTGAAATCTTTTTGTTGATAGCGGAGGACCTGCTCCAAACCTAATGTCTTGACTGTTCCTGCATTGTCATAGCCAGACTCAGTCAATGTAATGACATCGGTTGCCACATTGTAGAATAGATTGGCCTCGTAAGTAAGTTTTTTGGGTATAAAGTCAATAGAGGAAGAGAGCTGCAAGCTATTGAAATATTGTGGATTTAGATTCTCTGCTCCCGGATAGCTGGTTGTGGAGACCCGATAGAAATAGGGGGCATCCACGAAAGAACGGGCATAAGAGAGTTTCATATTCCAACGGCTATTGGGCAGATAGATCAGTGAAAGACGTGGCGAGAGCACATTGATATTATGATTGTCATATCTATGCTTGAAGTCATAGCGCAAACCGGCATTCCAGATCCACTGTGAGGATAGCGCATGTTTCCATTGAGCGAACAAAGAGAAATTATCCTCCGAACCATTCTTGTAGCTGAGGTTGCGATCATTGCGCAGGTTGAGCAACGTACGGTTGAAATGGTCGCCAAAAGTAAGGTCATTATAAAAGGAGTAAAAATTTTCATACTGAATACCCCATAACAGGTTGCCGTGAGAACCTCCTTTTTGGTAATTGTAGAAGAACTTGCAGTCGCCTCCTAACGTGATGTCTTGGAAGGTCTGGTTTAAGAAGACACCCTTTGAGGCGTAGATAGGCGAAGTTATCCCCTCATCCTCTAAGATGGGAAACTCTATTTCAGCTGCGTAATCGGGGATAGAGTCGCCCAAAATACTGTAGATATTCGTTCGCTCAAAATCCACGAAAGCGGAGGCCTGCACCTCCACCTTGCCAATGTGGGAGTTAAATTGAAAATCACCTCGGGTGGTCTCAGTGCTACGTCCTGGCCGTTGGCCATTGATGTCGTCATACTTGTGATTGTCGTAGGTGGAGACAAAATACATGTTCGTATAGGCAAAGGTACGCTTGCTGTGTTGCTGGTTGAACATGAATTTCCACTTGTTCCACTGATAGGTAAATCCAAAATCGTAGGCGGGTTTACGGTTGTAACCATCCACATAGAGATAGCCGTCTCGGGGAACTAAGCCGTAGGCGTAAGGGCTATCCTTACCGATCGTGTGCTTATAACCGTTAGCCGAGTAAAGCCCTGCCCAAATGAATAGGTCGCTCTCCACCAGTCTTTTTCCAAATAACACATAGCTTTTGAAGGCATCGCCTGATCCATATCCAGCGCCAAATTCCAATCCATCCACGTCACGTCCCTCCTTGGTGATCAGGTTGACCACGGCGGTCAAGGCCACATTTCCATACAGGGAGGAGGCGGGACCACGAAGCACCTCTATCTGTTTCAGCTTCTCCAAATTGATGCGATAGTCGGGCGACTCGCTGTTGGTGCTGCGGCTGTTGAGGCGATGGCCATTGAGCAAGATCAGGATATTCTCTTGCGAGTAAGCGTTGATGCCTCGCATACTGAGGTTGGCCTCCTCTCCCTCCACCGGGGTCATGCCCGGCACATAAGCGCACAGCACATCCCGCAGGTCACGTGCGTGAATGGCCCTGATCATCTCCTCAGTAATGATCGTGACAGGCACGGGGGCCTCCTCCAAGGTCTCGGCCTGATGAGAGGCGGTCACCAGCGTCACCTTTCCGCTCCGCTGAGCGCGTATCATGTCGGCGAAACGCTCAGGATCGTTGAGCGTGCTGCTATAATAGGGATTCTCTTTCAACAGCAGGCTTACATATTGTGTGGCTTTCTGCTGATTGTCTTGCGCCAAGTGGCAGAGGGCCAACAGGCGATAGGCACTGACTAACAGCGTGCCCTCGTAGCTATTGATATGCTGATCAAGTAGTTGGATGGCTTGGTCTATGTGGCCGATCTGAAATTCCTTCTCAGCCTCCTCGTATGAGGACTGGTTGGTTACCTCCTCTTGGGCCTGCCCCGCCGTGGCGCACAGCAAAGCCAACAGAAAGAAAAGAAGACGTATGATGTGCCGAATAGCTTGCATGTATTTTTTCTTCATTTATATGAGTTCATGATAAATCGGGGGATTTTCCACAGCGAAGATACGAACTATTTCTATGTATGGATGAAGAATAGGTATATTTTCTGTGTATATACCTCATTTGTGGTATTGTGTGTCGCTCGCAAACCCGCTATTTTCGCGATCAGAAAGTTAATTTAAATACAATAGCATTATGGCACGGATTTATGACAATTTGACCGCCTTGATTGGCCATACGCCCTTGGTGGAATTAAAACAAATAGAAAAAGTTGAGCAGTTACAGGCAAGATTGATCGCGAAGGTGGAGTATTTCAACCCCGGCGGGAGCGTGAAAGACCGCATCGCCTTGGCCATGATCGAGGATGCGGAGGCAAAGGGGTTGTTGAAGCCCGGGGCGGTGATTATTGAGCCTACGAGTGGCAACACCGGTATCGGCTTGGCTTGGGTAGCCTCCGTGAAGGGCTATAAGCTGATCCTGACGATGCCCGAGACCATGAGCGTAGAGCGGCAGAACCTGCTGAAAGCCTTGGGGGCTACGCTGGTCTTGACCCCGGGAGCAGAGGGTATGAAGGGGGCAATCCGGAAGGCTAATGAGCTGAAAGAACAGCATCCGGGCGCGATCATCCCGCAGCAGTTTGAGAACCCCGCTAACCCCGCTATCCATGAGCGGACAACCGCCGAGGAGGTTTGGCAAGACACCGACGGCGTAGTGGATTATTTTGTGGCCGGCGTAGGCACAAGTGGCACGCTGAGCGGCACGGCGAGAGGGCTGAAAAAACACAACCCGCTGCTGAAAGCGATAGGTGTGGAGCCGGCGGGATCTCCCGTGCTGGCTGGAGGCAACCCGGGTCCGCACAAGATTCAGGGCATTGGCGCGGGGTTTGTACCCAAAAACTTTGATGCGTCAGCGGTCGATCAGGTGATCTCCGTGAAGGACGACGAGGCCATCCGGGCGTCTCGCCTCCTGGCGAAGCACGAGGGGCTGCTAGTGGGTATCTCAGCGGGCGCGGCTGTCCATGCGGCTATCCAGTTGGCGAAGCAGGAGGAGAACAAGGGCAAGACCATCGTCGCCCTGCTGCCCGACACCGGCGAGCGTTACCTCTCCACCGTTTTGTATGCCTTCGAGGAATATCCGTTATAATATAGGTTGAGCGTATGCCGACCGAACACATATTCCTGTTAGCGGATAACCAGTTCATCACGCAGGTGGGCTTGCGCTGGGTGATTCGCCAGACCTACTCGGATGCGTTGATCCGCGAGGTGGCGGATAAGCGTGCGCTGCTGAAGGTGCTGAGCGAGGGGAAAACCTCGGTCGTGATCCTCGACTATACGCTGTGCGACTTCCGGGAGGTGGACGAGCTGCTGGTGATCAACAAGCGCTATCCCGCCGTGCATTGGATTCTCTTCTCCGCGGAGCTGGGCGAACCGCTGATTCGTCGGCTTAGCTTTGAGCCGGCCTTTAGCCTCCTGCTGAAGGAAAGTGCGGCCGAGGAGATCCGGGCCGCCTTGGCCACTGCCCTCTCGGGGAAGCCCTATCACTGTCGCGCCATAGAGGGGCTCCTGCGCAGTCATCCGCAACCCAAGGAGGTGGAGGCATTAACCCCTACCGAGCGGGAGGTCTTGCGGCTGATTGCCTCCGGCAAGAGCGTGAAGGAGATCGCCGCCCTGCGTAGCTCCAGTGCCCACACCATCATCACCCACAAGAAGAATATCTTCCGCAAGCTGCAGGTGAACAACGTGTATGAGGCCACCAAATATGCCCTCAAGGCGGGCTGGGTAGAGCTGGTGGAGTATTATATCTGATGGGCGTGTATGCGTATCCATTTTTTACGTTATTTATCCCCCAACATTATCGCTGTCCAGAAGAGCCATTCGGCCTCGGCTTGCAGGATCTCCGGGTTGATGGTGGAGGTGTTGTCTTTCGGGTGATGATAGAAACCGGCGCCGGCTGCCCGATAATCCATGCAGGGATAGCCTGCTTGCATGAAGACTGCGCCATCCGTGCGGGGACGGGTGAGGTAACGGTTCTCCCACTTCATCAACTTGCGATGGATGTATTTGTCGTTCGCCGCGGCGGCCACCTCTGCCAACTCCGGATATTTATAGTTGTAGCTCGTCACGATACGCTCGCCTGCGCCTACCTGCTCCAGGTTGATCACCGCCTTAACCTTCTCCTGCGGGAAGATCGGGTGCTTCGTGTAGTAGGTGCTACCGGTCAAGCCGGCCTCCTCGCCATCAATGCTGAGGAACAACACGCTGCGCTTCGGCTTGATGGGCGATTTCGCCATCGCCTCCGCCACACCTAATAATACGGAAGTTGCCGAGTTGTTGTCGTTCGCTCCCTCGATGTGATAGGGGATCATGCCGAGATGATCCAGGTGACCCGAGATGATGATATACTCGTTTTTCAACACCGGATCGCTGCCTTCTACTACGCCGACAATGTTCTTGCCGGTCGCTTTCGGGTTATAGGTGGCATTCATGCGGATATGCGCCCGCTTGCCCATCGCGAAGGAGGCCGGTTTCTGCGTCTCATAAATCTGCTTCACCGTCTCCGCATAGGTTTTTCCCGTGCCCCGGAAGAGGTCGTTCACCACCGTATCGGTCACGTGGCAATAGACAAACCCCTCGTTGTAGGGGGCATTCGGACCCGGCACCCACTTATAGAGCAGGCCGATGGCGCCATGTTCGAAAGCGTTGTTGAGCTTCGTCTGATGCAGCGTGTGGTGATACCACTTAGCGATGTCCTCCGGCTCGCGGCTGCGGTTGGGGGTCTCGCCCTCTACCAAGACGATCTTGCCCTTCACGTCGATCCCTTTATAGTCATCATAGCCCAACTCCGGGGCAGTCACGCCAAAACCGCAATAAACCACATCCGCCTCCACGTCGCCATTGCCCGACATGCCTCCGGCAAACCAACCATCTGCCCAGTCATAGCCTTTGCGGATCCAGACCTTCTCGCCCTTCTTCGCGCCCGGCGTAGGGATCAGGATCTCCATCGTGCTGCCCGGCTGGATCTCCACGCAGGGATGCGGAAACTCCTGGATGTAATCGCCCTTATCGCCAACCGGCTTCAAGCCCCATTCCTCATAATAGCCCTTCACGATCTCCACCGCCTTAGCCATGCCCAGCGAGCCGGCCAAACGCCCCTCTAAAGCGGGGTCGGAAAGCTGTTTCACGTAGCCAAACAGTTTCTCGGAGGTAATCGTGCGGTGCATCGCATCGAGCAGCTGCTCCTCCTCCGTCAGTTTCTCCTGCATGCGGGGCTGCGCCTCCGCCGTGGCCATCGTCAGCGAGAGGATGGCCGCACATGTGCCTAAAAAGATTTTCTTTCTCATATACTTATAAGTTGTTATGTTGTTTGTTGGAAACAGATGCCAAACAGGCATCTTTGGGTTTCCACCTCGGCAAAACTACTGAAAATAAACCAACATCAGCCTCTTTCCCTACAAAAACCATGGAGCGGAACGCCTTTCCTGCGTGTTCCCGAACGGGAACTGATAAGAAATGGCCTTTCCTGCGTGTCTCCGAACGGGAACTGATAAGAAATGGCCTTTCCTGCGTGTTCCCGAACGGGAACTGATAAGAAATGGCCTTTCCTGCGTGTTCCCGAACGGGAACTGATAAGAAATGGCCTTTCCTGCGTGTTCCCGAACGGGAACTGATAAGAAATAGCCTTTCCTGCGTGTTCCCGAAC
>JALFJR010000037.1 GCA_022775005.1 Parabacteroides sp. | reverse complement strand
ATATCCAGCCAGCCAGATATAATGAATGTCACGGTGAAGAAGTCTTTCGATTTTCCGGCAAGAGTAGATGTTGTTCATGTAGGCATACAGAATGACCTTGAGCATCATCTTGGGGTGGTAAGGGCTGCGGCCGCATTCCTTGTATAACTTCCTGAAGCTTTCAAGGTTCAAGCTCTCAACCAGGGTGTTAACCATACGCACCGGATCGTTTTCCGCAAAATCCTCATCAATTCTTTGAGGAAAAAGCACTGTCTGGTTGGGATTGTAAGGACGAAAATGTATCTTTGCCATAGTGGATTTTTATGCCTAAAGATACGAAATCTTTAGGTAATAACAAAGCCCCAGCTTGTGAAAGTCGGGGCTTTGTGCATAAAAACGACCATTTTAATAGAAAAGGAGGGCCATAACATACTAAAACCGCATCTGTTTCGTTAAAACTTTTATAATTCGGAATGAAGATGCGCATCACTACAATAGGAAAAGGGAGAGCAATCTCTCTCCTGCTTTTACTCGTAGGCCTATCATTACAGGCTTTTGCGGAAGATCGAATTAAGATCTCTGGCTATGTGCGAGATGCAGACGGCAATCCTTTGGAGTTAGTCAACGTAAGGGTAAAGAATACCCTTGTTGGCTCTATGACCAACGAAAAAGGATATTACGCTTTCTCTGTCGCACTTGGCGATTCACTTTCAATTATCTACTCCTGTCTTGGATTCAATAAAGCAGAGCGTATTATCCCTGCTGCCTATGCCGATATGCGTCTGAATGTGCAAATGAACTATGCCTCTTTGGAGTTAGGTGAGGTCTCCGTGACCGCTATTCGCAAGCAGACGAGCACCATGGAGAATATCGATGCAGACCGTATTAAACTGCTTCCCGATCCTGCCGGAGGTAGCATTGAGAGTTTGGTGGTGACTTTTGCAGGTGTATCTTCCAGCAACGAGTTAAGCTCACAATACTCTGTCAGGGGCGGTAGCTATGATGAGAACATGGTGTACGTGAATGGCTTGGAGGTATTTCGCCCACTCTTGATCCGCTCCGGGCAGCAAGAGGGATTAAGTTTTGTCAACCCTGATTTAACGGAGGAGGTCAATTTCTCTGCGGGAGGTTTCGAGGCTCGTTATGGGGACAAGATGAGTTCTGTGCTCGACATTACCTACAAGAAGCCCAAGAGCTTGGAGGGCTCCGTCTCTGCCAGCCTTTTGGGAGCCAATGCCTATGTGGGAAGCTCCACGGGGAAATTCACCCAAGTGACCGGCTTACGCTTCAAGAGCAGCCGCTCCCTGTTAGGTTCTATGGAAACCGATGCGGAGTATGACCCTAAGTTCATCGACTTGCAAACCTACATGACCTATCAATTCGCCCCGAAATGGGAGATCAATTTCTTAGGAAACTTGGCGAACAACCGTTATAAATTCACCCCTTACAGCCGCGAAACCACCTTTGGCACCAGCAAAGACCCGAAGCATTTCAAGGTCTATTTTGATGGTCGAGAGCGAGATCGTTTTCAAACCCATTTTGGAGCACTCACGCTGAAACATAATCCTCGTGAGAACACGGAATTAGGTTTGCAAGCCTCCGCCTTTCGTAGCCAAGAAGAGGAGGGTTACGACATCGCCGGAGAGTATTGGTTGAGCACAGACGGCGCCTCAAACCCCGACAGTGAAGCTTCAGCGGCTATGTCAGTGGGCCGTTATCACGAACATGCCCGCAATCGACTCAATTCCAGCGTGGTCAATGTGGGGCATTATGGCAAAGCCACACTCCATAACAACACGCTACGTTGGGGAGCTACGGTGCAATTCGAGCGGATCAACGACCAGATCAGCGAGTGGGAGAAACGGGATTCCTCCGGTTATTCACTGCCACAGGTGGAGCAACAGGTGAGCGTCTATTCCAATCTGTTCTCCGATAACGCCATCGAGAGCACCCGCCTCTCCGCTTACCTGCAAGATGCCTTCAAGTTCCGCACGAAACAGGGATTGTTTACGCTCATCGCCGGCTTACGAGGCAGCTACTGGAGCTTCAACAAAGAGTTCATTCTCAGCCCTCGTGCCTCACTCGGTTTCATTCCTAACTTCGACCAAAACCTCACGATGCGTTTCGCTACAGGTCTTTATTACCAGTCGCCATTCTATAAGGAACTTCGTCAGCAGGGATTGGATGAGCAAGGCAACCATATCACGCTCTTGAACAAAAATTTAAAATCGCAGCGAGCCCTCCACTTCATCGTGGGTGGCGACTATACCTTCAAAGCGGTGGATCGTAACTTCAAGCTGACCGCTGAGCTTTATTACAAGAAATTAGACCATTTGAACCCTTATACGGTGGACAACGTGAAGATCCGTTACTATGGCGATAACTGCGCAAAGGGCTATGCCATGGGATTGGACGTGAAGTTTTTCGGTGAGTTCGTGCCGGGTACTGACTCTTGGATCAGTTTCTCGTTGATGAAATCCGAGCAAACCATTCGAGAGACAACGAAGGCGCCCCTTCCCAATAGCCCCAGTTACAACGTCTCACTCTTTTTTCAAGACTATTTCCCCGGCTTCAAGCGGGTGAAACTCAACTTGAAGGGTGTGCTTGCTGGGGGATTGCCGCAAACCATTCCGGGGCAAGGTTATGAGGCAGGTTATTTCCGTACGCCTGCCTATAAACGAGTCGATATGGGTTTGAGCTATCAATTGGCGGGAGGCAACGATGCCATCATGGATCGTGGCTTTTTCCGTTACCTGAAGAACATTTGGATTGGCGCAGATGTGTTCAATCTATTCGGCATTCGCAACGTCAGCTCCTACTATTGGATTACCGACGTTTACAACGTGCAATACGCTGTACCCAATTATCTGACCGGCAGACAACTCAATGCCCGGTTGATCATCGATTTTTGAGGTGACGAGCGAAAAATGGGCGAAATCTTTCTCCATTCGTAAAAAGTATGTACTTTTGCACAGGTATATAATAACATTTACAAACCTTTTAAAATCATATTCATATGGAACTTACACACATTGAACACTTAGGAATTGCAGTAAAAAGCATCGAGGCATGCTTGCCGTATTATGAGGGCGTTTTAGGCTTGAAGTGCTACAGCATTGAGGAGGTAGCTGATCAGAAGGTAAAAACAGCGTTCTTCAAAGTAGGTCAAACGAAGCTGGAGTTACTGGAGCCGACAAGCGAGGATAGCGCCGTAGCTAAATTCATTGAGAAGAAGGGTGAGGGTATCCACCACATCGCATTCGCTGTACCTGATGTACAGGCAGCTTTGACTGAGGCTGAGGAGAAGGGTGTTCGCCTGATCGACAAGGCTCCGCGTAGAGGCGCAGAGGGCTTGGATATCGCGTTCATGCACCCGAAATCAACTTGCAGCGTTTTGACTGAGCTCTGTATGCCGGGTTGTGGTTGCAAGGAATAATCAATAAATCATAATAAGCAGACATTTCTAACAACAAATCAAATAACAATGAGTAACCAACTTGAAAAAGTAAAAGAGCTCATCGCACTGCGTGAACAAGCTCGTTTGGGTGGAGGAGAGAAAAGAATCGCTAAGCAACACGAGAGTGGTAAATATACCGCTCGTGAGCGTATCGCCATGTTGCTCGACGAGGGCAGTTTCGAAGAGTTCGACATGTTTGTAAAACACCGCTGTACGAATTTCGGCATCGAGAAAACGAAGTTCTTAGGTGACGGTATCGTAACAGGCTGCGGAACAATCGATGGTCGCTTAGTCTATATATATGCGCAAGATTTCACCGTGTTCGGTGGTGCGCTGTCAGAGGCTTTGGCCATGAAGATCTGTAAGGTCATGGATCAGGCCATGAAGATGGGTGCTCCGGTAATCGGCTTGAACGATTCAGGTGGTGCACGTATCCAGGAGGGTGTAAATGCCTTGGCTGGTTATGCGGAGATCTTCCAGCGTAATATCTTGGCTTCAGGTGTTGTTCCCCAGATCTCTGGTATCTTTGGTCCTTGCGCAGGTGGTGCTGTTTATTCACCGGCTTTGACTGACTTCACGATCATGACACGTGGCACCAGCTACATGTTCTTGACCGGCCCGAAAGTGGTTAAGCAGATCGTAGGTGAGGATGTGACTACTGAGCAGTTGGGTGGCGCAAGCGTTCACTCCACGAAGTCTGGTGTGGCTCACTTCGCCGTTGACACAGAGGAGGATGGCTTGAAGTTGATCCGTCAGTTGATCAGCTACATGCCGCAGAACAATATGGAGGAGACTCCGGTGTTGGAGTGCAATGATCCGATCGATCGCTTGGATGACTATTTGAACGAGATCATCCCGGAGAACCCCAACCAGGGTTACGATATGTATGAGGTGATCGGCACGATCGTGGATAACAACGAGTTCTTGGAGGTTCACGCTGACTACGCAAAGAACATCATCGTAGGTTTCGCACGTTTCAACGGTCAATCCGTAGGTATCATCGCTAACCAGCCGAAGGTAATGGCAGGTTGCTTGGATAGCAACGCTTCTCGTAAGGCCGGCCGTTTCGTTCGTTTCTGCGACGCGTTCAACATTCCTTTGGTAACATTGGTGGATGTGCCGGGCTTCTTGCCGGGTACGGGTCAGGAGTACAACGGTGTGATCCTGCACGGTGCGAAGTTGCTCTACGCTTACGGAGAGGCTACTGTTCCCAAGATCACCGTTACCTTGCGTAAGTCTTACGGTGGCGCATACTGCGTGATGAGTTCTAAGCACTTGCGTGGTGATATGAACTACGCATGGCCGACAGCTGAGATCGCCGTTATGGGTGCCAGCGGTGCCGTTGAGATCATCTTCGCGAAGGATGTGAAGGCTGCTGAGGATCCGAAGGCTTGCAAGGCTGAGAAGGAGGCTGAATACTCAAAGGCATTTGCGAACCCGTACAACGCCGCTCAATATGGCTACATCGACGATGTGATCGAGCCGCGTAACACTCGTTTCCGTATCATCCGCGCATTGCAGCAGTTGGCAACGAAGAAGCTCTGCAATCCGGCTAAGAAACATGACAACCTGCCTTTGTAATCCCTTAAAAAAAGGAATGAGTATGACAAATAAAAAATTCGGGGTATTGCTGTTGCTCATGGTGCTGTTCAGTTTCGGTGCCAAAGCACAGTTAACTACCTCCGTTAGATTAAATGAGATTTTGGTCATCAATGAAGACAACTTCATGGATGACTATGGCAAACGCCATGCTTGGATTGAGTTGTACAACAACTCAGCCGGTACGGTTGATTTGCGCGGTTGCTTCCTCACGAACGACAAGAACAACCCCAAGAAATATATGATCCCGAAGGGTGACGTATTGACCAAAGTCGCTCCTCGTCAGCATATCCTTTTCTGGGTTGACAACGAGCCGACAAGAGGAACCTTCCACGTGAACTTCGCGTTCAATCCGAACGGCGAGAACTATTTGGCACTCTACGACTCTGATGGTACGACGTTGATCGACGAGATCACCATCCCCGCAGGTCAGAAAGCTGACGTAAGTTATGGTTTGGATGTGGATGGAACAGGAAACTGGAAAATCCTTGACAAGGTAACTCCGAGCACCAACAACGTGACTTTGGACACGAACGAGAAGATCGAGAACTTCCAGAAGAACGACTCTTGGGGTATCGGTATGACCCTTACCGCCATGATGGTTGTGTTCCTTGGTTTGTTGGTACTGTTCTTGGTATTCAAGCAGATCGGTAATGCCGCTATGAACGCAAGCAAGCGTAACGCACAGAAGGCAGCCGCTGCTGACGGCCAGAAGGTAAGCGAGAACGCAGGCGCAGAGTCAGGCGAGATCTTCGCAGCTATCGCAATGGCACTCTATGAGTTGAACGACGAGCACCACGATTTCGAGAGCTCTATCTTGACCATCAAGAAAGCGCAGCGCAACTACTCACCTTGGAACTCTAAGGTGCTTTCATTGCGTCAAAATCCCATTATCAAGAAGTAATCACATCTAAAAGAACAAATAACTGAAAAGCATGAAAAGTTTTAAATATACCATCAACGGTAACGTATATAAAGTACATATCAATTCCGTAGAGGAAGATATCGCCGAGGTTGAGGTGAACGGTACTCCCTACAGCGTGAAAATGGAGAAGCCCGCTAAGAAGCAAATGGTTGCCTTGAAGCGTCCGGCACAAGCTCCGACAACAGCAAGTGGTGAGCCCGTTGTGTCTCGTCCCGCAGGTGGCGCAGCTGGCGCTGTTCGCTCTCCGCTGCCCGGTGTCATCCTGAGCGTAGATTGCAAGGTTGGCGATACAGTGAAGAGAGGCCAGAAGCTCTTGGTATTGGAGGCTATGAAGATGGAGAACACCATCCCGGCTGATCGCGACGGAAAGATTGTAGAAATAAAGGTAAACAAAGGCGATTCTGTCCTCGAAGGTGCAGACCTCGTTATAATCGGTTAATAGTATGCTGACATCCATTTTATTACAAGCGGCAGGAGAGAGTTTCACGGAGTTCTTGATGCAGAACATTCAGATCTTCCTCTCCTACACAGGATTCGCGAACGCGACGCCGGGTCACATCGTGATGTTGCTCGTCGGCTTGCTGTTCATCTTCCTGGCGATTCGCTATGAGTTCGAGCCTATGTTGTTGATCCCCATTGGCTTCGGTATCTTGATCGGTAACATTCCTTTCAAAGACGCTGGTTTGCAGTTGGGTATCTACGAGGAGGGCTCTGTGTTGAACATCCTCTATCAAGGTGTGAAGCAGGGTTGGTATCCGCCGTTGATCTTCCTCGGCATTGGTGCCATGACAGACTTCTCTGCCCTGATTTCCAACCCGAAGTTGATGTTGGTCGGTGCGGCCGCACAGTTCGGTATCTTCGGTGCGTACATCATCGCTTTGCAGATGGGCTTCGATCCCAGCCAAGCCGGTGCGATCGGTATCATCGGTGGTGCTGACGGTCCTACGGCAATCTTCTTGTCATCCAAGTTGGCTCCTAACTTGATGGGTGCGATCGCCGTATCCGCCTATTCTTACATGGCCTTGGTGCCCATTATTCAGCCGCCGTTCATGCGTCTGTTGACCACTTCGAAGGAGCGCTTGATCCGTATGAAACCGCCGAGAGCCGTTTCACAGACAGAGAAGATCATCTTCCCGATCGTAGGTCTGTTGTTGACTGCCTTCTTGGTTCCCTCAGGTCTGCCTCTGTTGGGTATGTTGTTCTTCGGTAACCTCTGTAAGGAGAGTGGCGTAACCCGTCGTTTGGCCGAGACAGCACGTGGCCCGCTGATTGACGTGATCACGATCCTCTTGGGTGTAACCGTGGGTGCTTCTACACAGGCAACACAGTTCTTGACTTGGAACTCCATCAAGATCTTCGGTTTGGGTGCGTTGTCATTCGTGATCGCTACTTGCGCCGGTTTGTTGTTCGTGAAGTTCTTCAACCTCTTCTTGAAAGAGGGTAACAAGATCAACCCGTTGATCGGTAACGCCGGTGTATCCGCAGTGCCTGATGCCGCTCGTATCTCTCAGAACGTAGGTTTGGAGTACGACCCGAGCAACTACCTGTTGATGCACGCTATGGGTCCGAACGTGGCCGGTGTGATTGGTTCTGCCGTAGCAGCTGGTATCCTGTTAGGATTCTTGGGTTAATACCATACCCTATCATAAACGTAAAGGCGAGGCCTCATTGAAGGTGCTCGCCTTTCTTTTGCTCATCTCCGATGCGAGGCTTCCCCCTTTGTTGCGCTAAACAGAAAGGTTTCCGACGTGTCGGAAAGGACTTCAAAACGTGAAATGAGCTTCCCGACGCCTCGGAAAGGCTATTTCAAACGTGAAATGAGGTTCCCGACATCTCGGGAAGGACTTCAAAACGTAAAATGGGCTTCTCGACGCCTCGGAAAGCATAAAACGAATTAAAAAGTGTCTTCCGACGTGTCGGGAGGCGTTTCTTCAATACATATATTAAGATGCGCAAGTGCACGAAATTTCCTCCACTTTGACAAATGGAAGGTGGGGAATTTAATTTTTGTACTTTTGCGGACATGAAAACACAACGCATGAAAAAGACTTTGACTCTAAGCATAGCAGGGTGGTTGGCTCTTTGCTTGGCTTGCAGTGATCCAGGAGTAGAGCACACCCGGGAACAGCTCTCCTTGGCGGGAAACTGGGGATTGCAATTAGACACCACACGAATGGAGATCACGACGGCGCAACTATCTGCCGTTTGTACGGATTCGCTCCATTTGCCCGGCACGACAGATGAGGGGCAGAAGGGTTCCCAAAATAACAACCGTACGGAGACGACCTATCTCTCCCGGGCCTATATCTTCGAGGGACGGGCACTCTACAGTAAGCAGGTGACGATCCCTGCCGACTGGAGCGGACGTTCAATCCATTTGGTGATGGAGCGCACGAAACCGACCACTGTTTGGGTGGATGGACAGCAGGTGGGCAGTTCAGACGACATCACCACGGTACAACGTTATGAGCTGACCCGTTGGTTGACTCCCGGAGCGCACAAGCTGACGATCTGTGTCGATAACGATCCAAAATCCGTGCCGGAGAAGATCTATACCTCCTCTCATGCCTACTCGCCCTCCACGCAGACCAATTGGAACGGCATCATCGGCGACTTCTATTTGGAGGCGGCACCACTCACGCATATCATCTCCATTCGCCTCTATCCGGACGTGGAACGACAATCGGTGCGTGCGAAAGTGCTCTTGCATAGAGGAGAAGAACAGTTTGGTGAAGGTAGACTCTCCTTCTTTGCCGAGACATGGAACAGTGATCGGAAACAGAAGACCGAAGTGGCCTCTATTCCTGTCGATTGGCAAAAGGAGGAGCAGGAGTTTGAACTGCCCTTAGGCGACGAGGCACAGCTCTGGAGCGAATTTCATCCGGCACTCTACCGTCTGACTCTCTCCTTGGAAACGGCGCAAGGAAAGGACGTACAGCAGGCCGACTTCGGCTTGCGAGACTTCCGAGCAGAAGGCAAACACTTTACCATCAATGGGAATACCACTTTCCTCCGAGGGAAGCATGATGCTTGCGTCTTTCCGCTGACGGGATACACGGCGATGGATGTGGAGAGCTGGCGGCACTATTTCCAAGTGGCCAAGCAATACGGCATCAACCTTTATCGCTTCCACTCTTGGTGCCCCCCGGAGGCCTGTTTCGAGGCGGCCGATCTGGAGGGCATCTACCTGCAACCGGAGCTGCCCATCTGGGGAAGCGTCGAGCCGAATGAGACGGAGCTGATTGACTATCTGTTGAAGGAGGGGCGCAACTTGCACCGAGCCTACGGCAACCATGCTTCTTTCGTGATGTTTGCGTTGGGCAACGAGATGTGGGGCCGAGAGGTCTTGGGCGAATTGGTGCGGACTTTTCGAAAGGAGGATAACCGACACCTCTATGCTACCGGCTCGAACAACGAGTTGGGATTTGGAGGAAAGCATCCGGATGACGACTATTTCACCACCTGTCGGGTAGGACGGGAGGAGCCGCAGCAGTTCAACACCCACACCCGTACCTCCTTCTCCTTTGCTGATGCCTATGATGGGGGCTACCTGAACCATACCTATCCTAACTCTACGATGGATTTCTCTGGTGCAAACGTACTTTGCGACGCACCTATCATCAGCCATGAGACGGGACAGTTTCAGGTTTATCCCAACTACAAGGAGATGGCGAAATATCGGGGCGTGTTGAAGCCTTATAACATGGAGGTGTTCAAGCAACGACTGGAGGAGGCTGGACTGGGTGAGCAGGCCGAGGAGTTCTTCCAAGCCTCTGGCAAATGGTCGGCTTTGCTCTATCGAGCAGACATCGAGATGAACTTGCGCACGCCTGACTGGGGAGGTTTCCAACTGCTCGACCTGCAAGACTATCCGGGACAGGGGTCCGCCTATGTGGGTATGCTGGATGCTTTTATGGAAAGCAAGGGCCTGATCACACCGGAGGAGTGGCGGCAGTTCTGCTCGGAGGTGGTGCCGCTGTTCCGCACAGATCGTTTTTGCTGGACCAACGATGAGACCCTTACTGGCACGGTGGAGTTGGCCAACTACACTGAGCAAGCGTTGAGCGGAAAGCAGATGGATTGGATATTGACAGACAGTGAGGGAGAGACTTTGGCGCAAGGCGAATGGCTCTTAAAGGCAAAGGCCGGTGCGTTGAGTCCGGTGGGACAAATCGCAGTGCCCCTGCAAACGGTGCAACAAGCGGAGAAGGTGAATCTCTCCTTGCGCATAGAGGGAACGGACTATCGCAACGACTACCCGCTGTGGATCTATCCGGCGAAGGTGACGACGACACCTGCTGAGGGAGCCACGGTAGCGACCGACTGGGCAAGTTGCCAAGCAACCTTGTCGAAAGGGGGCAAGGTGATTTGGTTCCCCGACAAGGCGCAGCTGAAGGAGCAGACCGTTGGGGCACTGTTCCAAACAGACTACTGGAACTATCGCATGTTCAAGAGTATCTGTGAGGGGTTAGGACGTCCTGTCTCGCCCGGTACAATGGGTTTGCTGATCGATGACAAGCATCCGGCCTTGGCCAATTTCCCCACGGAGTTCCACACCAATTGGCAGTGGTTCCCGATCGTGAAGCAAAGCTATCCTTTAATCATGGACGGTACGCCCAAAAGCCTCAAACCCATCGTGCAGGTGATAGACAATGTGGAGCGCAACCACAAGTTGGGATTACTGTTCGAGTGCAAAGTGGATGAGGGAAGCCTATTAGTCTGCATGGTTGATTTGGCGGCGGTGCAGGACAAACCAGAAGCCCGTCAGTTCTACAAGAGCCTGTTGGACTATGTCGCCTCAGATTCCTTCGCTCCTACCCACAAATTGACAATGGCTGAACTGCGCACGCTCTTCACCCGGAAAACGGAGCAGATCCAGATGCGACAGTTGCTGAACATCTCTTCGTATGAATAATAGCCATTTGCCACGAATAAGGAATTGATCAAAAAAGATAAATATTAGGTCAGAATGGTAACTTGAATTGCGTGGATTATGCGTTCCTTCGCAGACGGATTAACACACAACGTATCATGAAAAGAAAGACAACAACGATCTATCTGTTGGCGGCGGCCAGTCTGCTACTGACGCAGTGCACTCCACAGAGTGAGATGATCCCGACCAACCTTCGCACGGAGTTTCTCTCCGAGCCCATCGGGCTGGACACGCAACAACCCCGTTTCACGTGGGAATATATGGGGAATCAAGCGGATTTCCAGGTCTCCCGACAGGAGATCCGCATCGGCACCGATCCGAACGACTTGCGCCCCTATGAAGAGGGGATGAAGCTGCTCCCGCATACCCGTTATTATTGGACTGTGCAGGTGTGGGATGAGCAGGGACACAAGACGGCTCCCTCCTGCATTGCAAGTTTCGAGACCGCCAAGTTCGAAGAGGCGGATTGGACCGCTCAGTGGATCAGTGACGGGCAGGACAAAGAGCTGGAGCCCGCTCCCCTTTTCCGCAAGATATTCCAGTTGACCAAGCCGCTTCAGGAGGCGCGCCTCTATGTGGCCTCAGCGGGTTATCATGAGTTTTCCATCAATGGGAAACGGGTGGGAGAGAACTTCCTGGATCCCGGCTATACCCATTTCGACAAACGGATTCTCTATGTCACCCATGACGTGACCGACCTGCTGACCGAGGGAGAGAATGCCTTGGCCGCCGTGCTGGGCAATGGGTGGTACAATGAGCAATCGGTGGCGACCTGGAATTTCCATGAGGCGACTTGGCGGGGTAGGCCCTCGCTCAGGGCGGAGCTGCGACTGACCTATGCCGACGGCACGACAGAGACGATTGGTACGGATACCACCTGGAAATGTGCCACGGGCGCTTATACCTATAATAATATCTACAGTGGTGATCGTTTCGATGCCCGCTTGGAGGAGAAGGGTTGGCAGACTGCCGCTTTCCAGGATGCCCATTGGAAACAGGCTGTGGTGGTTCAGCAGCCTACCGCACAGTTGACCGCCCAGACTATGCCGGGCATACACATCACCGAGGAGTTCCGACCGACAGCCATGAAGCGATTCTCCGATCGGCTCTATGTCTATAGTTTCCCGAAGAACATCGCCGGTTTCTGCCGTTTGAAGGTGAAGGGAGAGGCGGGCACGCATCTCACGATCAAGCATGGAGAGCTGCTGAAAGCGGATGGAAGGTTGGAGCAGGGCAACATCAATGTCTATTACTATCCTAAGAAGCCGGGTGAGGTGTTCCAGATGGATGAATACACCTTGCGGGGCGAGGGGGAAGAGACCTTCATACCTGCGTTCACCTATCACGGTTTCCAATATGTGGAGATCGAGAGTTCCAAGCCGATCGAGCTGACAGAGGAGAGCCTGACCGCCCTCTTCGTGCACACCGATCTGCAACCAGTAGGCCAGTTCCGTTGCTCCTTGCCACTCTTCAACAAGATCTGGGATGCGACGATGCAGGCCTATCTCAACAATGCGCATAGCATTCCGACCGACTGTCCGCAGCGAGAGAAAAACGGATGGACGGCAGATGCGCATGTGGCGATCGACCTTGGCCTGTTGGGATTCGATGGAATCACCTTCTATGAGAAATGGATGAACGACTTTATCGACAATCAGCGGGAGCAGGGTGACATTGCCGGGATCATCCCCTCGGCCAACTGGGGCTTTGGCGGTGTTTGGCCTGGTCCGGTGTGGGATGCGGCGCTGTTCATCATCCCCAATACGCTATACAATTATTATGGCACGACCCGCAGCATCGAACGGCTCTACCCAACGATGGAGCGTTACTTAGCTTTCGAGCGGACCTTGGAGAATGAGGAGGGCGGTGTGTCGGTGGGAATCGGCGATTGGGTCTTTTGGAAGACGCAAACCAATATGGAATATACCTCTACGGCCTACTACTACCTGGACAATGTGCTGATGGCCCGCTTTGCCAAACTCTTGGGGAAGGATGCCACACCCTATGAGAAGAAGGCGGCACAACTGAAGGAATTGGTGAATCGCAAGTTCTTCGATGCGGAAAGCGGTCTCTATGCCGGAGGGACACAAGCGGCACAGGCCGTGGCTCTTCACTTGGGATTGGTGCCGGAGGGCAAAGAACAACAGGTGGCTGAGCAACTGCATCGGATCGTGGTTGCCAACGACTATTTCTTGGATTTTGGCCTCTTGGGAAGCAAGACGGTTCCGGCCATGTTGACGAAATATGGCTATTTGGAGGATGTGATGCGGATGGCGACCAAGACGGAGGCGCCCTCTTGGGGTTATTGGGTAGAGACAATGGGCTACACCACCTTGCCCGAGACCTGGACGCTGAGCCCGAAATTCGCGGATGCCTCGCTCAACCATGTCTTCATGGGTGATATCTCCGCTTGGATGATGAACCAGCTGGTCGGTATCAACTTGGACGCAAACGATCCCGGTTTCCATCACATCGTGCTGACCCCGCACTTCCCGCAGGCGATGGAATGGGCGGAAGGTAGCTACCACTCCGTGAAGGGCTTGATTGTTAGTCAATGGAAACGGGAGGCAGATGGCATTCACCTCGAAGTGACAATTCCTGCCGATTGCACCGCTACACTGGTGCTTCCGAATGGCTCGCAGGAGCTGGGTGCAGGTCGGCATTCCCTGTACGTTCAGTGAACATGAATGCGTATGTTTGATTTCTAAAAGCAAGAACATGAAGAATTATTGGAAGATATGCGTAGGACTGGCCTTGTGTCTGAACGGTTTGGCAGAGGCACAAACGGCAGTGCCTGCAACATGGAAGGCACAGTGGATCAACACGGAGCGTTGTCAGAGCGCAACCAACACC
Source organism: Parabacteroides sp. (assembly GCA_022775005.1). Taxonomy (GTDB): domain Bacteria; phylum Bacteroidota; class Bacteroidia; order Bacteroidales; family Tannerellaceae; genus Parabacteroides. The sequence continues at coordinate 2,923 of JALFJR010000037.1, read as the reverse complement.
TGGTTGATCTATCGGAAACAGGCCGAATTGACAAGCGTGCCGAAACAGGTGATCGCCCGGATTGCCGCCGACACGAAGTATTGGTTGTGGATCAACGATCAGTTGGTGGTCTTCGAGGGGGGATTGAAGCGAGGTCCCTCGCCGACGGATACCTACTACGACACGGTGGATATTGCTCCCTATTTGAAGGTGGGCGAGAACACCATTGCCGTGCAGCTTTGGCATTTTGGTCGGGATGGGTTCAGTCATGTCAACAGTGGTAAGGCGGTTTTGCTCTTCGAGGCGGTGGCTCCTGGCGTGGAGATCCTCTCGGATGGTAGCTGGCAGTGTGCCTGGTATGAGGCCTATCAAGACACAGAGGCTCCCTATCCGAACTATCGCCTTCCAGAAAGCAATATCCGTTTCGATGCCCGTCTGGCGATCGAGGGTTGGAACCGAAGCGATTTTCAAGGGAGCTTGCCCTCGGCGAAGGTGCGCTATCGGGCCAATGAGGGGCCGTTGGGACGGCTGGTTGAGCGTCCCATCCCACTCTGGAAGGATCGAGGATTGCAGACCTATGTCAGCCAACGTGCCTCGGCACAAGGGGACACGCTTTTCTGTCGGTTGCCCTACAATGCCCATGTGACTCCCTATCTCAAGGTAAAGGCTCCGGCCGGAAAACGGATTGAGATGCGGATGGACAACTATGAGGGTGGCAGTGAGCGGAACGTGCGTGCGGAATATATCACCCGTGAAGGGGTGCAGGAATATGAGAGCTTAGGTTGGATGAATGGCCATGAGATGCGCTATATCCTGCCTGCCGGTGTGGAGGTGCTGGAGGTGAAATATCGAGAGACAGGCTATGATGCGGAGTTTACCGGGGCTTTCGCTTGCGACGATCCCTTCTTTAATGAGTTGTGGAAGCGGGCGGCTCGTACGCTCTATGTCACCATGCGCGACACCTACATGGATTGCCCCGACCGGGAGCGTGCCCAGTGGTGGGGCGATGAGGTGAATGAGCTGGGCGAGACCTTCTATGCGCTTTCTCCTTCCGCACAGCGATTGGCGGTGAAAGGGATCCATGAGTTGATGAACTGGCAACGGGCGGATGGCACGCTTTTCGCCCCTGTGCCTGCGGGTAACTGGGAGAGTGAGCTGCCGTTGCAGATGTTGGCTTCCGTGGGTTGGTATGGGTTCTATACACAGTATTATTATAGTGGGGATAGCAGTTTCGTGGCTCCCATCTATGATCGACTGCATCGCTATTTGCACGAGGTGTGGCAGGTGGATGCGAGCGGATTGCCTCTGGAGCGCCAAGGTGGTTGGAGCTGGGGAGACTGGGGGGAACATGTTGATATGGGTGTGCTGACCACCTGCTGGTACTATTTGGCATTGAAGGCGGAGCGGGCTTTTGCCTTGCAGTTGGGAAAGCAAGAGGACGCAGAGGAGGATGCGGCTATGATGCGTACCATTGCGCGTTGCTTCGATACGAAATATTGGACGGGGACAGCCTTTCGCTCACCCGGCTATCGAGGAGAGACTGATGATCGGGCACAGGCGATGGCGGTGGTGTCAGGATTGGCCACGAAGGAGAAATACAAGGCACTGGCCAAGTTGTTCCGTGTCGAGCAACATGCCAGCCCCTACATGGAGAAATATGTCTTGGAGGCACTTTTCCAGATGGGTGAGGCAGAGCAGGCCTTGCAACGGATGAAAGCACGCTACCAAGTGATGCTCGACTATACCGATTTCACGACCCTGTTCGAAGGATGGGGCGTGGGAGATACCGGCTTCGGAGGAGGCACGATCAACCATGCCTGGAGTGGTGGTCCCTTGACCCTGTTGAGCCAAAAGGTGTGTGGCATTGAGCCAACCTCACCAGGATTCCGCACCTTCCGCATCGCGCCTCAGTTGGGGAGTCTGCGTGAGGCCTCTGCCACGGTAGACACGCACTATGGATTGATCAAGCTCTCCGTGAAGCGTTTCGGCAAGCGTTTGGAGATGCAGGTCAGCGTCCCGGAGGGAACGACAGCTGAGCTGCTTTTCCCGAATGGACATCGTCAGCAAGTAGCGGCTGGTGAACATCGGATCACACATTGATTCAAGCATATTAAAGGTTAGAGTTATGAGAAAGAAGTTATGGATTGCTTTGTGCCTGCTGCTGTTTTGGAGTGGTCAGGCACAGCCTCCTGCCAATTCTGCTTGGCAAGGGAAGCGTGTAGGCTATATCGGAGATTCGATTACTGATCCGAACTGTTGTCCGGGAGTAAAGCTCTATTGGGAGTTCCTGGCTGAATGGTTGCAGATCACACCCTTTGTGACCGCTGTTAGTGGGCGGGAGTGGAATGATGTGCCTCATCAGGGCCAGCAGTTGTTGGAGGCGCATCCGGGAGAGGTCGATGCCATCTTGGTGTTTTTGGGGACCAATGATTTCAATGCGGGCGTGCCCTTGGGAGTGTGGTTCACCGAGACGAAGGAGGAGGTGATGGCGGCGACTGGAGAGCCTCAGCAGCTCTATCTGCGTACCAAGCGGACACCCGTGATGAGTGACAGCACCTTCCGAGGACGTATCAATCTTGGGTTGAGCTTTCTGAAGAGCCATTTCCCGGAGAAACAGATTGTGTTGCTGACCCCGATCCACCGGGCCTACGCCAAGTTCAGTGACAACAATGTGCAGCCGGATGAACACTATCAGAACAAATGTGGAGCCTATATCGACGACTATGTGCAGGCAGTTAAGGAAGCTGCCAATGTCTGGAGTGTGCCGGTCATTGACCTGAATGCGCTGAGTGGCCTGAATCCGATGATCGAGGAGCATCTTCCGCTGTTCCGTGATCCCGGCTTCGATCGCTTGCATCCCAACACAAAGGGACATGAGCGCATCGCCCGCACGCTCTACTACCAATTGCTGGCTTTGCCCTGCCTCTTTTGAGGCGGGCGATGC
>JALFJR010000024.1 GCA_022775005.1 Parabacteroides sp. | reverse complement strand
TTGCCAAATCTCCCAAGCGGCGAAAGCCTGCAAGAGCAACATTTCCAATCCATTCTTCACCACGGCCCCCTTTTCCTTGCCTTTCCGCATGAATAGCGTTTCATCCGGGTTGTACAGTAGGTCGTAGAGCAGGTGATCGCTCGTCAGTAAATCGTAAGGAATGTCCGGGCAAGCGTTGACATTGGGGTACATGCCTAACGGGGTCGTATTGACGATGACGGTATATTGCTCCATGGTCTTCGGGGTGATCTCCTCGTAGGTGATACAGAATTCTTTCGCCTTGCGTGAGACGAAGGTTGCGGCCACTCCCAATTGCTTCAAGCCCTGGAACACAGCTTTGGAGGCTCCCCCCGTTCCCAGGATCAGGGCTTTGCGATGGTGTTCCTTCAACAGTGGCTCAATGGATTGCTTGAAGCCGATGATGTCGGAGTTGTAGCCTTTCAGTTTCACTTTGCCAAATAATCCTTTCGAGAACTTGATCACGTTGACGGCACCGATTAGGCGCGCGTCCTCATCCAAGTCATCGAGATAGGGAATCACTTGCTCTTTGTAAGGGATAGTGACATTCAATCCGTTCAACTCGGGATTCTCCTTGATCACATTTTTGATCTCCTTGATCTCTGGAATCTCAAAATTGAGGTATTCGGCATCGATTTTCTCCGCTTCAAACTTTTGGTTGAAATAGTTCCGGGAGAAAGAATGGCCGAGTGGGTATCCTAATAATCCGTACTTTTTCATGATCTATGCGATGATTTATTTGGTTCCTGTGTACATTGAACAGATCCCGAAAGTAAAGGTTTGTGCATGAGCATCCTTGAATCCAATCCGTTGGAGCAGCTCTGTCATGACCTGACCTTGGGGAACTACTTTGATAGAGGCCGGCAGATAATGGTAGGCGGCCTTGTCTTTTGCGAGCATACGCCCGATGAGAGGAATGAATACGCTGGAATAGAGTCGATAGGTTTGCGCTATGGGGAAATGCTCAGGAGTGGAAAGTTCCAAGATCATGAGGTGACCTCCGGGTTTCAGCACTCGATACATCTCTGCGATGCCTTGCTCTATGCGTTCAAAATTGCGGACCCCGAAAGCGGCGGTCACTGCATCAAACTGGTTGTCTTTGTAAGTGAGGGCGGTACTGTCTTGCTGCTCGAAAGTGATGCGCGGCGATAAACCGGCCTTCGCTACTTTTTGGCGTCCTACCTCCATCATGCCTTCGGATAGGTCCACGCCGATTACCTGGTCGGGACGGAGTTTACGCTGAAGCTGGATGGCTAAGTCGCCTGTGCCTGTGGCGATGTCGAGGATACGCTTGGGAGAGAAGGGGCGCAAATAGGCGATTCCCTTCTTTCGCCAAAGCTTATCAATCCCGAATGACAGTGTATGGTTGAGCAGGTCGTATTTGCCGGCGATGCTGTCAAACATGCGCTCGACTTGTACTCCTTTGTGTTCCTCTTTGTTATAGGGTAAGATGCGCTCTGCACCATAGTATCTCCTTCGGGTTCTCTCCATCTGTTTACTTCTTTGTTAAATAGTCTGTTACGTTCTTCTCAATGCGGTTCAGCAAATCGTCGGTCTCCTCCTTGACGAAGGTCTCGCCTGTGATGTGTTCATACAGCTCGATGTAACGATTGCTGATGCCCTCAACAATCTCAGGGGTCATCTCCGGAACGACCTGTCCGGGTTTCCCTTGGAAGTTGTTCTCCATCAACCACTCGCGCACGAACTCCTTGGAGAGTTGCTTCTGGGGCTCACCCTTGGCGAAACGCTCCTCGTAACCCTCGGAATAGAAATAGCGAGAGGAATCAGGGGTGTGGATCTCATCCATCAGGTAGATCTTACCGTCATGTTTACCGAACTCATACTTGGTATCTACCAAGATTAGGCCTCGCTCAGCTGCGATCTCCGTGCCTCGTTTAAACAAAGCCAAGGTGTATTGCTCTAACAGCGCATATTCCTCAGGTGTCGCTAAACCCTTTGCGAGGATTTCCTCTTTGGAGATGTCTTGGTCGTGCTCGCCGATTTCAGCCTTAGTGGTCGGGGTAATGATGGGCTCTGGGAACTTCTCATTCTCCTTCATGCCCTCCGGCAACTTCACACCACAGATCTCACGTACACCACTCTTGTAAGCGCGCCATGCGCTACCGCAGAGGTAGCCACGTACGATCATCTCCACCGGGAAGCCTTGGCACTGTACGCCTACGGTCACCATCGGATCCGGTGTGGCCAGTTTCCAGTTGGGGCAAATGTCCGTGGTTGCGTCGAGGAACTTTGCTGCGATCTGGCTCAGCATCTGTCCCTTATAGGGGATGCCCTCTGGCAAGATCACGTCAAACGCCGAGATGCGATCGGTAGCAACCATGACTAATACTTCGTCGTTAATGTTATAGACGTCGCGTACTTTCCCGTGATACACACTCTTCTGTCCGGGAAAATGGAAGTCTGTTTTAACTAATGCCTTCTTCATGACTTTTTCTTTTTATGGATTCTATATCAGTTTTTTGATTCTTCTTTTTCTCATCAAATTTATCGTAGGCCTCCACGATGCGCTGCACTAACTTATGCCTTACGATGTCCTTCTTGGTGAACTCGATGCGCCCAATGCCTTTCACCCCTTTCAGGATATGCATGGCTTGGATTAAACCGGAGGTGGTAGAGGGGGGGAGGTCGATCTGTGTCACGTCTCCTGTGACGATCATCTTTGCATTCATGCCCAATCGGGTCAGAAACATCTTGATTTGGTGAGGTGTCGTGTTCTGCGCTTCATCGAGGATGATGACTGCGTCATTCAAGGTTCGTCCACGCATGAAGGCCAATGGAGCGATCTGGATCACGTTGTTCTCCATATATTCCTTCAGTTTTACAGCGGGAATCATGTCTTGCAGGGCATCGTAAAGCGGCTGCAGGTAGGGATCGAGCTTGTCTTTCATCTCGCCGGGCAGGAAGCCCAATTTCTCGCCCGCCTCCACGGCCGGACGGCTCAAGATGATCTTGCGTGCCTCTTTGTTCTTCAACGCTCTTACGGCTAATGCAATGGCTATGAATGTTTTTCCAGATCCCGCAGGACCGGTGGCAAAAACCAGGTCATTCTCCTCAAAAGCTTTTACTAAACGTTGTTGATTCTCTGAGCGGGCGGTGATGGGTTTGCCATTCATCCCGTGTATAATCAGGTTTTCCTGCTTCACCACATTGGGCGCTTTTCCCTTGACGATGTCTAAGATAACCTCTTCTGAGAGTGTGTTGTACTCCTCGCAATATTTCTCCACCTCTCGGATCTTTTTGAGGAATAGTTCCGACTCTTCTTCCTCGCCGATCACCTTCATCACGTTCCCTCTCGCCACGATCCGCAGCTTAGGGAACAAGGTCTTGATTAATTGTATATTTGCGTTGTTGACCCCGTAGAAGATCACGGGGTCAACACTCTCCAAAATGTAGATTCGCTCGATCATTCGCCTTCTTTTTTCTTCGTTGTTCTGTACTTGACGGGACATTCCGTCCTACGTTCTTAAAGAAGGCAAAAATACGAAATCTTTTGCTCAGTGCATAGGCTTTGCTATTTTTTTCCTATCTTCTTGATCCAGCGGATAACACAGCGGATCGCCAAGTAAACACCGCTCAGCGAAACAAAGGTCCCTCCCAGCATCAGTATCCACATCACGGTGTGCCATAGCCAGGGCCGCTCGGTCAGCAAGCGGAAGTTGAGGCTATGCAGGGCGGGATAGGCCCAATGTTGCCAACGGGCTGGTGTGCCCATATAACGGCTCGTGCCTCGCTTGGGATTGATGTAGTAGGTGCTGCCATCCGCATCGTCGATGGTTACCTTCCAGACAGGTAGAGCGGCCCGGTATTTCTTCGGTAAGTAGTAGGTGTCGTAATGGTCGAGCCACTCGATGTGGATTGCCTGCTTCGTGCCATGCACCTCTTCTATCACCTCTTTTACTTGTTCCTCGGTGATTTTCAGTGGATTCACATCATTGGCGGAGGCATCTACCCAATGCCCTTTACCCATGCGCTCTGAAGCGAGGGCATAGATGGGGTAGGGGCCGAAAGCCTCCCACGTGAGTTGACGAGTCTCATCCGGATAGGCAGCGATCGCCTCTCGATAATCCAGTTGATAGGCATCGAGCGAAGGAGCCATTTTGCGCATCCGCTCCTGAGGCTTGAAAGAGAGCTTCGAGGTGATACCGAAGTCTTGCACGTTGGCAAGCGACATCATCCCGCTGAAGGCGAAAGTCAATACGAAAAGCCCAAAGAGGGTGCCAGCCAAGTGATGCCACTTATACCAAAACTTTTTGTAAGGCGTGAGCCCTTTGCCTCTCTGACGGGCCAACCGCAGGTCACGGATGGCCAAATAGCCTCCGGCCAAACACATAAGGCAACCAATGCCTGAGAGCCAAATCACTACCTGGCTCCATAGCTTGGCGTCTTGGCGCAAAGCGGTGAAATAGACCCAATGAGGAATGGCTCCTACCCAAGCCCAGAAGCGACTCTTGGCATCTGTGCGTTGCAGCACCTTGCCACTTTGGGAAGAGAGGTAGAGCTGGTGTTGCTCGGCATCGTCAAAATAATATTTATAGATGGGGAACTCCTTTCTCAAGCGACCGAAGGGGATCCATTGCTCCAGTTGGTAGAGGGTATCCACACGGGCGATGGGTGCTGCAACCCAATGGGTGGCAATGCGATCGAAGTCAGGTGCGATAGGCCACACTTGACTGCTGTCGGCAGGCAGGTCATAACTGCCCTGTTCCCCTTGGATATGGAAACAGGGCACCCCCATGTAGCTGTCTAAGGTAAGACTACGAATGGTCTCCCCTTCAGGTAGCCTGGCAATGAGTGATTCGATAGAGGGCAATCCCTCCGGACGTAATGGATCCATCTTTTTCAGTCGGTCGTATGTGTTCACTTGCGGGAAGGTGTGATAGATCATCACCAATCCGGAGAGGAACCATACGAGAAACAAGATGCTAAGCAGTGTGCCCAGCACC
>JALFJR010000100.1 GCA_022775005.1 Parabacteroides sp. | reverse complement strand
CACTCAACTGCTCCAAGGCTTGCTTCAAAGCAGCTTTCTCGGGTGAACCCGGTGCATAGGCTTTCACCGGCTCATTCGCCGGCTTCGGGAATCTAAAAATCGCGTTATCCATAGTGATAATAATTTAATGAATGATTAATAATTGAATTGTTCTGTACTTATATATTACGTTATTGTTTACTTAATTGGGTCTGCGCTCCTTCGATATAGGTATAACCGCCATACCAAGCACCCCAGCCCTTGATCTGGATGGTGCCATCCTCAGCGATAGTAGCCACCACGGGAGCCTGTTCATCCGTCTCTTGTGCAAATGTATAGTAGGTGCCCAAGGTTTGCGGCTGGAAAGTAATGGTGCGCGCCATCACATCTACCGTACCTACTAATTCTTCTGAGCACCAGTAGAAGCCCAACAACTTCACGGTTGTCTCATCCACCTTCGAGATCGTCACGGTGTTGTCATCGTAAGCGAAAGAGTAGTCTGTGGTTCCCCATCCCCAGATGTTGTAATCATAGCCGGAAGCCACCTCTTTATAGCTACCTACCAGCTGATCCACGGTCAATGCGGATTGCTGAGACTCCGTCCAAGTGAATGAGCAATAGTCACCCACATAATACTCGTAGAAATAGAAGGTCATGTTGTCGCCCTCTTTCTCCCAAGAACTATAGCCTTTATAAGGATAAGCCACATAATCGGCATCCATCGGGATATAAAAATACCAGTCATCCGACTCATACGCTGAAGAGAACTCAGCCGTGCCATCCTCAGCCAACGTGAAGTCCATGTCATAGCCCTCCGTACCGTGCCAATTCAGGATCGAATACTCGCCGTTGCCATAGGAGACAATCGTCGATTCCCAACTGTTCTCACCATAGGTGAAGGTTCCTTGCGCACGATACTGTTCTCTCTTTGTCACCGTGATAGAGAGCTTAGCCTCCTGATTGGTCACATAATTCACATCATTCGAATGGGCGGACATGCAAAGTTCATACGTACCGCTTTCCAGACCCAGGCTCACAGAGGTATCTGAAGTCTTAAACAGTTCAGACTCTTCACCCTGCTCATTCGTATAATAATAAATGTAATAATCAGCATGAGGCACGGGGTCCCAAGTGATCGTCACAGTACCACCACTGACCTCAACGATGGGATTGGGCTTCTCCAAGCCGATATAATCAGTCGTAGAGGCTGTCAGAGAGGCTACCGGAGAGGTTCCGTAGGTGCTGTTCATAGCTCCATAGGCCCACACATCAAGCGTGTAAGTTGTCTTTGCCTTCAACCCATTGAAAGAGACTGTGTTTGTCGTGATCACATCTCCCTTCACTAACTCACCCTCCGGATCTTTCAACTCATAGGCATATTGCGACACATTGGCCACCTTGTCCCAAGAGAAGGTCAACGTAGAGACTGTTGCCGCACCCGCACTGATTGAGGGAGTATCCAACGGCGTAGTCACCAACTCGTCCTCTTCACACGCCGTGAATAAACCGACGAGACAGCATCCGGCTATCAAAACCAGCTGCTTGAAATATTGCATTATTCGATTCATTGTCATTCCTTTTTAAATGGATTCATACTGATTCTCATTACCAGGTAGCGGTGATATAATTCCATCCGCCATTGGCCTCATCTTGATAGACATAAGGTGTCAACTTGAGCATCTTATTGGCATTTGAGAAGGTGCTGTAACCCGTTCCGTAATAGAACTCAATATATGCAATCGGTTGCCCGGAGATCGCCCACGTCGCATAGTCATCCCCTGCATTATTCAGCAACCACCAATAGCCATACTCATCCCATTCCGCATTCGAGAGCGGATAGAGTTCCCCTTCCCAAGTAGCGGGATCGTCCGCTTGTACTTTTGCGCCTTCCAAACGGAACACCAAATCATAAGACGAGCCCAAGAAGTTCTCGATACGAAAACGATTCACGCCCTCCAAATGGTAGATCGGAGATTGCACCACGGGGTAAAGGCTGGAGAAAGCAAAAGAGGCGTTCTCCACGATCTTGGTCCATTGGGAAACCAACACCGTTCCGTCGTAATAGTCCAAACCATCTTGTTGTGCATAGGGATTGGCATACTCCTCACCCACCCGCAGCTTCAATGCGCAGGTCTTGAAGCTCTCTATCTGACCAAAATTGATGGTCAACGAGGTCTCGGCTACCCCTTCCGCGAACTCGGCCTGATTGGGTACTTGGAAATTACCCTCATTCGTCTCTACCTCGATAGGCACAGTGAGCGAACCCATCGCGTCACTACGCTTCAGCGTCAAAGTGAAGGTCGGATCGGTGGCAAACTCTTCCGGTGTCGAAATAATCGCAGTCTCATTCTCGCTGGAGAAATAGACGGAAACCGTTCCCTTCACGGCCGGACCGGCTGCCCAATCCTCATCGTTGTTATCGCAAGCCACAACCCCCAAGAGCAAGATGCTGAGTAGCGGCAAGAATCGAAAATATGTATTGCAAATCATAATCTCATTTGTTTAACCGTTCATTACTCTGAATTATTCCTCCCATGGGTCAATTGAACCGGACGGATCGGGATTAGCCTTCATCGCCGTATTCATACCATACTCCTTGATGGGGATAAAGAAATTGAACCAAGGTGCGCAATAGCCATCGATACTGTTCAAACGATAGCTTGTAGGAGAATTGGTGCCTATGTAACCACGCATCACTTGCAAGTTCAACCGTTTGTAGTCCCAATAGAGGATGCCCTCACCCCAAAACTCAATGCGTTTCTGCAACATCAACTCCTTGCGGAAAGTGGCCAAAGAGGTGGCGTTGCATGTGTAATTCGCATCACGGGTAGCCATGAGTGTTTCTAAGACTGCCTCACCGGCTGCCACGCCTTGACTGGCCGCTAACGCCTCGGCTTGGATGAAAAACATCTCTTCAATACGCATCAACGGATAATCCACCGCCGCACTGACACTGTAATCACTCCGCTCATTCTCTTTCGGGCGGAACTTGAAGCTGGCATACGCCGGGATCATCTTGAAATGGCCATCCGTCACAGAGGTTTTGTACTTGCCTCCGTTACTCTTTCCCTCATCCGCCGGATTCAACCAAGTCAGCTTTCGCCAGTCCGTATCGGAGATTTGGTCATACAACGAACGGTCGATGATGCGCTGCGCGCCATAGGCATTGGTATAGGTATTGGTCGCACTCTCAAAAGAGATACCACCCACCCCGTAATATTGCTCAGGCGACATGTGACCAATAAAGTTGCGCCACTCAGAGGTACTCATGATCTCCTTACTGACCAAAGCGCCCAACATCCAGTCGGAGGCACTGTTAAAGCCATTGCTATACCCGCTACCACCAAACCAGCGATCCTCGTTGAGCGGTGTGGAAGAGGAGGCGGCAATCGCACGCTCCGCATAGGAAGCTGCCTTTGCATAGGCATCCTTCGCCGATGCGACACCCAAGTCCACGCCCGAGGACTGATAGGTAGATAGATCAGCCGGAGCCAACTCAAAACGAGTGCCCAGCTCCAAGTAGAAACGAGCCATCAAACCATGCACTACGCTGATGTCGGGGATATTGTGTGCCTTGCGATCGCTCTCCCGATAATCGGCCAAATACGCCTCCGCCTGGGTCAAGTCATCGAGGATGAAACGATACATGTCATAGAACATCGCACGCGGCGTGTTGCGAGCCTCCGCCTCCGTGGTGTTCTCACGGATGATAGGCACGGTCTGCCCATAGATGCCGTTCGCCTCCGCCTGTTGATCGAGACTGCTCACGCCCGTCTTCTTGAACTCGTACATGCGCACTAAATCGAAATAGGCCCATGCCCGATAGAAATGCGCCACGCCAAAATAGATCTTGTTGCTCTCCTTGAACTCCTTGCGCAAGATGATGTTGCTCTTCTCGATCCATTTGTAATAATAGCCCCAAGGGAAATAAGCGGTCGAATAGTTACCACCGAGATAGGTATCGCTGGCCCAGTAGTAGAAATAGTCATAACCCGGCGAATAGATCGTCACATCGGTCACCAGCACATCACGGATCATGCCCAGACCCGCATATCCCAGGTCAAACTCATACGAGCCGTAGGTCTCGCTCATACCCAAATGGCCCGCAATGGCATTCACCAGTCCATCCATACCTGATGCCATCTGATCCACCTGGTCCTCCGTCACATAATCATCATTCGGGAAACTCTCGTCAATGCAGCCACTGCATGCAATACCCATAGTGGCCAACATAGCTATATTTAGAATAACCTTTTTCATTTCATTCATTTTAATTTGGTTAGAACTGAAGATTTACACCACCTGAGATCGTTCGCATCGGGCTATATACACCATAGCCGGAGCTGGTACGTGGGTCATACCCTTTGCGTTTAGACCAAAGGTAAAGGTTATCGCCAGTCACATAAAGACGCAACTTGCTCAAACCTAACTTCGCCGTGAACACTGCAGGCACCGTATAGCCCAACTGCATGTTTTGCAGGTTCAAGTAAGTCTTGCTGATCAAATAGCGATCCGAAATGATGCCGGTATATTCATCGCCAAACTGGAAACGCGGGATGTTGGAATCGGTGTTATCTACGCTCCACGCATCACGCAAATCCGCATGGATCGCACTTCCGGTCACACCCGAATAGGGACTACTCATCAAATAAGCATATTGCGCATCGTAACCCTTACCACCGAGGTTATAGGTGAACTGTGCGGAGAGGTCGAAACCGAAAGCACTGATAGTCGTACCGAAACCACCATAGACGGGAGATTGTCCCTTAATCAAATGATAGGTTCCCTCGCTATAGTTCGTGGTCTTCACCTCATTGCCATTCTCGTCGGTCTTGTACCACTGTGAAGCACCCTCCTCTGACGGACCGGCATATTTCAAAATATAGAAGGTGTTCAAAGGCAAGCCCTCTCCAATAAAATAGTCGTTACCCTGCTGGAAGCCGTTATAGCCATCCACCGTCATGCTCTTATTCGCCTCATCGAGGTGGGTCACCCGTTGGTGATTATAGGTGAGGTTCAAGTTCAAGCTCCATTCAAACTGACGTGTACGGATGGGGGTTCCTGACAAGGTCAGCTCCAAACCACGATTACGCATGTCACCTACATTCTGGTAGTAACCACTATAACCCAAGGTCGTCGGTGTGCTGAACCACATCAACATGTCGCGCGTCGTACGGTTGTAGAACTCCACGCCACCATTCAGGCGATGCTTGAACAACTCAAACTCCACACCCACGTTGAGATTGCCATTCTTTTCCCACGTGATCTCTTTGTTACCCTTGCTATTGAAGTCTAACGAAAGGTCGCCATTCACACTATTAGTCGTGTAGGTATTGACATAACGGAAATAACCAATGTTGTGATTACCCTGCTCTCCATAAGAGGCCTTCAGTTTCAAGGTGTTGATCCAATCCGCATTGAACCACTCCTCCTTACTGATGATCCAAGCACCACCTAACGACCAGAAGTTACCCCAGCGGTTGTCGGGATGGAACATGGAGGAGGCATCGCGCCGATAAGAGAATTGCGCAAAGTAACGCTCATTGTAATCATACATGCCTCGGAACAGATAGCCCTCCGTGTTGTAGTCCTCCGCATACGAGGAGGGGATGCCGTAGGAGTTCAAGTAACCATTCAACTCCAAGTTGCCGAAGTAATCCACGGCGCCCGCCTTCGTCGCATCCAACGACTCGAAATCGTAATTGTAGCTCTCATGACCGACCATCAAATTGAGGTGATGATGACCAAACGCCTTGGTCCAGTTCAACACCTGTTGCAGGTTCAACGTCATGGTTCGCACATGGCTCACGTAGCTGGTACCACCCTGCTGCGCATAATAGCCATAGAAGGGGTTCGTCGTACTGCTCGCACGCTCTTCCAACAACGATGTACCCACCTTAAACGAAAACTTAAAATCTTTCAAGAAGGAGATATCGACAAACGCATCCGTATTCACAGCGTTGCTCTTTGAACCCGAATAATCAATCAAAAGGCTGTTGACATTGTTCACATTGTTACAGAAGGGACGGATGATACTATTCTCATTATAAACACCATTACCCCAATCATACAAGATACCGTTATTATCGGACATGATATTCCCCTCCCCATCGCGTACATACATCGGATAGATCGGTGCCGTGTTGGATACCTGTGTGAAGACACTGCTATTATTATAGGAACCATCGTTATACACGTTGTGGGTCTGTCCACGGGTATAGCTGACGTTCGCCCCGAAGAGCAACCAGGGCTTTGCCTGGTAATTGGCACGCAGACGAGCCGTGAAACGCTCATAATCAGAAGCGTCAACAATACCCTCATCTTTCAAATAACCAAACGAACTATAAAGTTGCGCATTGTTGCTACCTCCGGAGATACTCAGGTTATACTCCTGACGTAAGCCGACCCCATAAGCCTCATCCGTCCAATCATCGGGATAAAGCGTATAAACCTGCCCATTTTGGTAGATACGACGACCTAACGTCGCATTCGGGTTGAGTTTGCCGTTTGAACCAATCAAATACTCGCCATCGGGCACCGTATAGATATTGTAGCCCAAACCTCCTACCGAAGCGTCACCAAACAGATTCTCATTGGCTTTCTGGTGAGCGGCAAGCGCACTCGACCCTTTACTCACATAGTTGTCGTAAAGCGCCTGGTAATACATCTCATAGTATTCACCCGGATTCGTGATGCGATCATAGTCGGGCAGTCCTCGTGAGTTGCCACCCCATTTCGCATCTACCGTGATCAAGCCTTTACCGGCTTCCCCCTTCTTTGTCGTAATGATGATCACACCATTCGCACCCCGCGCACCATACAGCGCATTGGAGGCCGCATCTTTCAAAACCGTGATGCTCTCCACATCTTGTGGGTTAATGTTGTTCCAACCACCCTCATAGATCATGCCGTCTAATACGATCAGCGGGGCAGTTCCAGCATTGATAGATCCCTCTCCTCGAATCAAGATGGATGAGGTAGATCCAGGGGCTGTAGAAGGAGCCATCTGCAAACCCGGGACCTCACCGGCCAAGGTCTGTAACACATTGGTTACCTGCTTCTTCTCGATAGTTGCCTTATTCAATACGGTGGCCGAACCAGTGAACGCCGATTTCTTGGCCGTACCAAAGGCCGTTACAATCACTTCATCCAATTCCTCGGAAGTGGATGTTAACACGATGCGCATCCGTTCTTTCGCCTTCACCTCTTGCGTCTGCAAACCGACGAAAGAGACGACCAGCACGTCAGAAGCGCGCACATCATTCAAGTGGAATTTACCATCCATGTCGGTAATCATTCCTCTATTGGTTCCTTTCACCAAAATAGAAGCACCGATCACAGGTTCTGACTGCTCATCCACCACTGTACCCGTCACGCTGAAGGACTGCGCCCATGCGGGACAGAGCGTCACACAGAGGAGGAAAAGAAGCAAACCTAACTTAATTTTCATGTCTTTGTGCTTCATGAGAAAAAATGTATTTTATGGTTGAGTATAAAAATCAATCAAACGACGGAGCGCTCGTTGGCACACCGGGCAAAACTCAGGCCATTCGTTGACCCGCATCCGGCAATAATCCGCCGGGCGATAGACTCCTTTCGTGGAATAGCCACCTCCCTCATACACACCTACCGGATAACGCTTGCTCTCTGCCACCGGGGTCGGAATCGGTGTTCCTTTGACCAACATATCTTGCCATTTCGAACCGAAGTCCACCCGCGTAGTGATGTTTTGTTCCCAAGGCTCCACATCCAAGGGAGTGGTATCGGTCATCGTATCGTTCTCATAGAAATACTCGTCGGCTAATCCGCCAAAGCTATGTCCAAACTCATGCACCACCACCGGACGGAAATCTTTATGGTGCGCCGTCGTCAACGTATAGGCATTGTAGATACCCCCACCCCCGTATTCATCCGTGTTAGCCAAAATGATGATATGTTCATAGGGGATGCCTGCCAGCGCATCGTGAATCGCAAAAACATTACTCGTCGTCAAATAGCGATCCGAATAGAAGGTACTGAAATGGGAGCTAAAAGCCGTGTGTCTCCATTCACCTAAACGAGGCACACTCAACCCCTTATCAATAGAAGGACTGGCCACAGCCACAATATTGAAACGCTCCTTCATCGACCGGAAAGGCTCATGATTGAAAAGGCTCTCCGTTGCTATCTCGGCATCCAGATAGAAACGTTCCATCTCCTCCTCCGTATAACCTTCCGCCAGAATAGCGATGTCTATGCACTGCTCCACATCTCCCCCCTTCCATATATATTTATGCGGAAGGATCTCTCCCGTTCCTTTGACATGAATCAAGATGTCCGCAGGATCCACCGTATGCACAAAACGAGCGGTTACCTTGCCATGCGCATCGAAAAGCAGAGCCTCAATCTCAACCGGACGTAATGGGAAAGGCACCAAGAACGCATTCTCAAAACCTTTCGTCGAGCCCTTCGCCTCATCCGTATCTAACCATTCCTGAAACAGGGAGGAAAAAGAATGACTGTAAATCTCCACGCCAGAGGACTTATCACGCACGTGGATCTGCCCATCGCCTTTCAACGGAAGTTCAGCAAGATGGTGCCGCCTACCTGACCAACCAGACACGCAGGAAAGTTCCCTAAGGGTAATCTCTTGACACTCAGTATTCCCGACAAAGAGATAATCCAAACGCAAAGTCTTCTCAGCGAAATAATCACTGAATTGTTGCCCTCGCAGGCCTACAGATACAGCAAGCCCTATGAGTAAAAATAATAATTTAGTCCTCATGATGTATGATAAAGTGGTTTACAATCTACAAATCGAAAAAACAAAGAAGGGGGATAGCTTCTACATGACATAGTATACCCCGTCATGCAAAGCACGTGGTTTTAGCAAGTCGGACTGAACATCACACCCCGATAGCGATGAAGCTCCGTGAGTGCCTGTTTTGAATATTTATCAAACAATGTTGTCAGCATATACATTCTGTCACTATCTTTTGTATTTTCTTGTATGCAAATGAAAGTTTTTTAATCGAGATTACAAAACATATTGGGGTTAAATAATGCAAATACCAAAAATATATGTCATTATTACAGCATAATTCGTTACGATTTGCCTCAAAAAGGGGAGTAACAGATAAATTAATGCTACTTCTGCCAGCGTATATGCAAATCGAGGAGGATGATTCTTTTCAGAATCACCCTCCTCTTTTCTACTAACCTTTGGAAAGCTATGATTATTCTGTAGCTTTTTTCTTTGTTGTCTTTTTCTTACACTTGTCCAACTCTTTCTGCAACTGCTCAATCTCCTCACCTTGGTTCTTGATCGTAGAAAGCAATGCGTTCAATTCCTCATTCTCGATACTCTCCGGGAACTCAGCGTTCACCCGCACAATAAAATCAGACAATACATTCATATAGTTATTAAATGCATCATAAGGGTTATCATAGGGGCTAAAACCTGCATGACCCATGTGTTTCGTGCTCATGTAATAGAAATGGTCACTGCTCTGCAGATAGTACCAATCCTGACGAATACGACGAGTCTGTGACAATCTTACACGAGCGCCAATCTCATTGATCGTACGGAATGCCTCTTGCTGGAGGACATTACCTAACCATGAGCTGCAGTCTCTCTCCTCATCTACCCAAGACATTGGATAGGGAACAGAGATAGAATCTACCGGTTTCATCAAAGTGAATACCTCTGACGGCGTAGAGAAGCTAATACCCTTCTCTGCCGCAAAACGAGGCAGCGCCTTGAAGAAATCAAAGATACCTGTTGAAGCGGGATGCAATGAACCCAACACCTCATAATTCATGAAGAGGTTAATCACCTGCTCAGACTCCGGAGTTTCAGCAATCCAAGAGATGAACTTTTCGGCAGTCAACGGATACTCATTCCAACTGCAATCGCTAAAGCGAGAAGACAAATCCTCACTGAAACGGTCGTTCTTCAACAACAGATGCAATTTCGGTGCCACGCAAGAGCTATACATGTAGTTCGGACTCTTCCAACCCAAGATATGCTTAGCACCCTCGGTCAACATACCCTTATAACCCATCTCAGCTACCAATGCAGAAATATCATCCGAATAGATCAACTCCGTATTGCGGAACACTTTCGGCTTCACTCCAAAGAGCGTCTTAATCTTATCCTCTTGCTTCTCAATCTGATGCTTGAACTCATCGGGATCGCCCAATGAAGAGAGTGAGTGCGCATAGGTCTCTGAAAGAAACTCTACATTGCCTGTCGCAGCCAGCTCCTTAAAGCTATCGATAACCTCCGGCGTATAGATCTCCATCTGCTCCAACGCAACTCCAGAGATAGAGAAGGCTACCTTAAACTTGCCTCCGCTGATCTTGATCATCTCCATGATCGTGCGGTTAGCCGGCAGATAGCACTGCTCAGCAATACGGCGGATGATCTCCTCATTTTGGAAATCATCATAATAGTAGTGATCGTTGCCAATATCAAAGAAACGGTATCTCTTTAAACGGAACGGTTGATGTATCTGAAAATAGAAACAGATCGTTTTCATATTCTTGTTAGTTTTATTCTTGTCTTGTCGTTAATATTACTTTTTACTTTCTATCACCATGTCGTAAATGCGACGCACCTTCTGGCCTGCATACTCCCATTTGATGTTATCCACTTCTTTCTTGCCCTCTACCTTCAAGAATTCGTGCATAGCAGGGTATGTAATAATTGAATACATAGCATCAGCCAATGCCTCAATATCCCAATAATCCACCTTTACAGCATAATCTAAGATTTCTGCACAACCGGACTGCTTAGAAATAATGGAAGGGACACCACACTGCATAGCCTCCAACGGAGAGATACCGAACGGCTCAGAAACAGACGGCATCACATAGACATCACTGGCCTTCAACACTTCATAAACCTGTTTACCCTTCATGAAACCAGTGAAGTGGAAACGATCGGAAATATGACGTGAGGCAGCCAAACGAATCATCTGGTTCATCATATCACCGCTACCAGCCATCACAAAGCGCGCATGAGGTGCTTTCGCCAACACCTTGGCCGCAGCCTCCACGAAGTACTCCGGACCTTTCTGCATAGTGATACGCCCCAAGAAGGTAATCACCTTGTCTTTCACTCCCTTCTTGTCTTGGATAGCTAAAATCTCCGGGCTCAACGGCTCCACAGCATTGTGCACCGTTGTCACCTTCGCCGGATCCTGGTGATACTTCTCAATTACCGTCTGACGGGTCAAGTTAGACACGGTGATGATGTGATCGGCATTGTCCATACCATTCTTCTCGATGGCATACACATCCGGGTTGACATTGCCACGGCTACGGTCATAGTCCGTTGCGTGTACGTGGATTACCAAAGGCTTTCCACTCACGTTCTTAGCATGAATACCAGCCGGATAGGTTAACCAGTCATGCGCATGGATAATGTCATACTGCTCAGCACGTGCAATCACACCAGCTACAATGGAGTAGTTGTTGATCTCCTCCAATAAGTTGTCGGGATAACGACCAGAAAACTCCATGCAACCCAAGTCATCGACATGACGGTAACTAAAGTCCGCATAAATATGATCGCGATACCGATAATATTGCTCGGCATTCATACCCGCCTTCACCATCTGCTTCTCCACATAGCTGGAGTCAACATCTTTCCAAACGACAGGCACGTGGTTGACACCCACGATCTTTAAGAAACTCTGGTCCTCATCGCCCCAGGGTTTCGGAATACAAAAGGTAATATCCATATCGGGCTGCATCGCCATACCTCGTGTCAAACCGAAGCTGGCTGTTCCTAAACCACCCAAGATATGAGGAGGGAACTCCCATCCAAACATCAATGCTTTCATACAGGCTCTTTCGTTTTATTCGGCGTTATACTTCTTCAACAAATCCACAATGCGGAGGATAGCGGCCACGTTCATCGTGAATGAAACAGCGCCACGACCGGTGAATGGCGGGTTGCCATCAAACAGTTCTGGGATCGTGCCAATGCAGTGCAATGACATCTCTTCCTCCATGCTTATCAACATACGCTCGGCAAAAGCAACGCCTCCCTTACCAAACACACGCAGGTAAGCCTCCAAATAGGCTCCTAACAACCAAGGCCAAGCCGTTCCCTGATGGTAGGCTAAGTCACGCTCATACTGCGGACCAACATAATAGGGACGATAACCTTCGCTCTTCGGGCTCAATGAACGCAAGCCCTTCGGAGTCAACAACTCCTTCGTCACAATATCTACCACAGCACGTTTTTGCAAACGAGTCAATGGCGAATAAGGCAATGCCACAGCAAAAATCATATTAGGACGAACACTCCAATCCACGGTCGAACCATTTACAGAATCGAACAGGTAGTTATAACCATTGACAAAAGTATCCGGGAACGATTTCTCAATCTTCTTGATAATCAAATCTAACTCCTCAATCGGAGCTCCTCCCATCAATTCTGTATAGAAACAGAGGGCGTTATACCACAAGGCGTTGAACTCTACGATATAGCCTGAGCGAGGCACAACAGGTTTCCCGTTCACGGTGGAGTTCATCCAAGTGATCGCCTTGTCACGACCGTTAGCGAAGAGCAAGCCATTTTCCATCAGCTTCATATCCGGATGTTTCTGCTCACGGATATAATCAATGATCTCCCTCACAATATGCGCATACATCACGCGAGATTTCTCCAATCCCTCCTGCTTAGTATATTGTTGGATAGCCCAAATAGCCCATAAGAATACATCAGGATGCTCAATCTCCTGGATCACCCGATCTCCGACACCATCTTGCATATAGGTGCGGATAGCAGGAATAGCCGTGTGCATGATCTTCTCGAAGCGAACCGGATCATCGATAGAGAGCGTACAACCCGGCAAACCGATGAAGAGGTCTCGCGCACGTACCTTAAACCAAGGATAACCAGCCAACAGATACGCATCATCCTCTTTCGGACGGTAGTACACCTGCTGAGCGGAATTCTTCAAGCAATTGAAGAAACTGGTTCGAGGCGTACGAGCAGCTACCTCAGACTCATAAAGTGATTTCAAGCGGGTAGTCGCCACTGCGGTATCACCTGCACTGAAAATAATGCTCTCACCCTTCTTGATAGGTACCTCGAAGTAACCCGGCACATACAGATCCTCTTGATAAGGATAACCACGCTCCTGCTCTTTCGGATACTCAATACCATTATACCAATAGGGCTCATAAACAAATTTCACTTTTTTATTAAACTGCATAAACAGCTCCGGATAGCCTGGATACATACAGGTCTTAATACCGTTAGTCACCTCTTGATATGCTTGATTAGCATTCCCATTGGCATGGGTCAATTCTTTCACACTACGGAACGCTAAGAAGGGACGGAAACGCAACGTCGTAGCAGAGTGACAATCCTCCAATGTATATTTAATCAATATACGGTTCTCATACATGGAGAAGACCTTCTCTTTTGAGAAAATCACACCCCCCACACGATAAAGCGTGCGTGGCACCGTTTCCGAGCTGTATTCACGAATATACTTATGACCTTTAGGGCTGAAATTGTCGCCCGCATATTTGTGCAATCCCAAATTGAATTCGGCTCCATGTTGAATCACAGTCTCGTCGAACGAGGACAGTAACACATGATTGTCGTCATCAATAGCGGGCACAGGCATCACAAGAAGTCCGTGATATTTCCTGGTATTACAATCAACAACAGTAGTGCAGTGATAGGCTCCTAACCGATTCGTCCGAAGCACCTCACGAGTCAACGACTCTTCCAGGTTTATCATTACTGTCTTGTCAAATCTAAGATAACTCATATTTTATATTTGGGTTTTAAGTTTTTTGCTGCTAATATCTTACTATCTGAAACAGTTAAGTCAGTTTCAACGATTCAAAAGTAGAGTTTAATCCGTAAATAAGCAAACCGCTCATTAGATTTATTAAAAAAATCTCCTTCGCTTATTTACAAAGCTTTTTATAAATCAAGTGATTAACAAAAAATGATGTTCAAAAGGTGTGTTATCAAACATATATTTGTTCTATTTACTCACCTGCTATCTGTATCAGAATAACTATCTTTGGACCCAAATCATTAAAAAACAGACATGATACGAAATCTATTGTTAAATGTAGTAATTTTAGTAAGTGTAATGCAAATGACACAAGCTGCAAGCAACCCGTTTTTCGGGAAATTCAAGACACCGTTCGAGACTCCGCCCTTCGATAAAATCCGGACAGAGCATTACGAACCCGCTTTCAACGAAGGTATTCGTCGCATGGGAACTGAGGTAAAGGCCATCGCCGACAATCCACAACCGGCCACCTTCGCCAATACGATTGTCGCACTGGAGCGTGCGGGAGAGTTATTAAACACCGTCTCTTCCGTCTTCTTCAACGTACTCAGCGCAGAGGCGAACGACGAGATGATGGAGATCTCGCAACGGGTATCTCCCAAACTATCCGAGTGTTCCAACAACATCTATCTCAATGAGGCGCTGTTCGCCCGAGTGAAAGCAGTCTATGACCAACGCCAGCAATTAGGGCTCTCTACAGAGGATGCCAAATTACTGGAGGAGACTTATGAGGCATTCAAGGTACAGGGAGCAACCTTAGAAGAAGCCGACAAGGCTAAATATCGTAAGCTCAGTATGGAGTTGAGCCAATTGACCCTGCAATTCGATCAAAATGCCTTAAAAGACAAGAATCGTTTCGATTTGTTGATCACAGATGAGAAGGAATTATCTGGCCTTCCGGAGAGCGCACGTGAAGCGGCAGCCTTGCGTGCCAAAAGCAAGGGAAAGAGTGGCTGGCTCTTTAACCTATCTGCCCCAAGTTATGTGCCTTTCATGCGTTACGCTGACCGCAGGGATTTGCGTGAGCAATTGTACCGAGCCTATATGAATATAGGTAATAAAGGAGATGAGTACGACAACAAAGAGATCATCCGAAAGATCGTCAACGACCGTTTGGAGATTGCGCACTTGATGGGCTACAAGAACTACGCAGAGTATAATTTGGTACACACCATGGCTAAGAATCCTGCCAATGTGTATCAATTACTCAATCAACTACTCGATGCTTACAAACCGGTCGCCATCAACGAATACAACCAAGTACAAGGCTTTGCCATCGGTAAAGAGCAGCAAGACATCAAAGTCATGCCTTGGGATTGGAGCTATTATTCAGAGAAGTTGCGCAATATCCGCTTTCAAATCAACGACGAGATGACCCGCCCCTATTTCGAGTTAGATCATGTGAAGCAATCTGTATTCAACCTCGCCACTCAACTATATGGCATCACCTTCAAAGAAAACAAAAAAATTCCAGTCTACCATCCTGAGGTGACCCCCTATGAGGTATATGATGCCAACGGCCGCTTCTTAGCCGTCCTTTACACTGATTTCTTCCCGCGCGATGGAAAACAATCAGGAGCATGGATGAACAATATCAAGTCTCAATACATTGATAAACAAGGGATAGACAACCGCCCACAGATTATTATCGTGATGAATTTCACTCGTCCGACGGAAACTAAACCTTCCCTCCTCACCTTTGATGAGGTTGAGACCTTGTTACATGAATTTGGTCACTCCATTCACGGTATGTTAGCACAAGGCCATTACGCTAGCCTATCAGGTACTAACGTCTATCGTGATTTCGTGGAATTACCCTCACAGATCATGGAAAACTGGTTGACTGAAAAAGAATTCTTGGATCAAATCGCAATCCACTACCAGACAGGCGAAAAAATACCTTCCGAGTTAATCCAAAAGTTGATTGATGCCGCTAACTTCAATGCGGGTTACGCCTGCTGTCGCCAGCTCAGCTTCGGTATGCTCGACATGGCTTGGCACACTCTGGAGCAACCCTTTGAGGGAGAGGTAGCAGCTTTCGAAAAGAAAGCTTGGGCCCCGAGCGTAATCGTTCCTGAGGTTGAAGGAGCTTTAATGGGCACACAGTTTGGCCATATCTTCTCTGGAGGTTATGCCGCAGGATATTATGGGTATAAATGGGCCGAGGTGTTAGATGCCGATGCTTTCTCGCTCTTCAAAGAAAAAGGTATCTTTAATAAGGAAGTTGCTCACTCTTTCCGAGAGAATATCCTCTCGAAGGGCGGTACAGAAGATCCGGCATTGCTCTATGAGCAGTTCCGAGGAAAAAAGCCAACCATCGATGCTCTTCTGATTCGCAACGGCATCAAACGATAAACCTCCTGTCAAAGCCTCCTATTTCCGGGAGGCTTTTTTTATCCTTTCATTGTCACCTAGAAAAGCACTAAATCACTTTTCTCAGAAAGGGGCTGTTTCATTTTTTTCGCAGGGCAAGTGAAGTAATAACGATCGCTATAGGAATCCATAGCCTCCAAGGCACAAACTTTACCTGTGCAATAAAAGTCATCCTCCAACCCCACCTTGCTCAGCCAATAATGTCCACTGAACGTATCGTAGCAAAAAGTATAGCCCTGTTCGCTCTCGGAAAAAGATTGATAAGAAGCGATCCAAAAGCGCCGCCCCATCCGAACAGGCAACAACGGACAGTTGTCCTCCCCTACTCCAAACGCTGAAAGCGATTGTTGCCTTTTCTGCCAAATAAAAAGTGTGTCAATAGATGATACGGCTGCAACGAGGGAGCATACGCATATGGCTGTTCCGTCGATGAATCAATTGCTACTATGGGAGGCAAAAAGCCTATGGGCTCATCAGTACGAGCTAATGGCAACGGCTGAATCGTCCGTGCATCAAGGCGATGAAAAGCCGTGTCATACTCAATTAGCTTCTGCCCCTCTACAGTCAGTATATGCCCCTTGTGATAAGTTGCCGCATAGACTTGACGCTTATCGCCAAAATCAGAGGTCAGCTTCTTACGTCGCAGCAACTCCCCATCGAATGTATAATAAAAGATGTCATCGACATTGCCAAAAACTATCAGTTGCCGCTGCATGGGATCGATTACATAGCCTGCTACCCGCATCTCTTCCGGACGGGTAATGACACAGACAAATTTTCCTTTCCGTGTAAAGCGATAGAGGGTTTCCTCGCTGATCAAGAACAAATTATCACCCTCCAAACGCACGGATACCGCTTCGGTGATCTGTCGCATCCCCGAGTCCTGCAACGGAATAGCGATCACCTCTTTTGCAATATCTGCCAAACTCCCACACTGCCATGCGATGGGTAGTTCGTTCTCTCGCAACAGTTTACATACCTGACCTATGTTCATCAGCAATACCAGCAACACCAGTCCTATGAATGTCTGTTTCATCTTTATCTTGATTTGTACTAAAAAACGACATTCTGCTGTTTTTATTGCCACCGATTAGATGGAAAA
This sequence comes from Parabacteroides sp., assembly GCA_022775005.1. Lineage (GTDB taxonomy): Bacteria > Bacteroidota > Bacteroidia > Bacteroidales > Tannerellaceae > Parabacteroides. Next base: position 32,100 of record JALFJR010000100.1, on the reverse strand, counting down.
ACGCTTAACAAGCAATGTAAAAACCATTTCCTAATTATTTAGGCTCAACGTAAAGAGTGCTGCTTCCATCCGACGAATCAAATTCGCTTTTTTCGACTCTGGCGCATAGACAAAACCTTCTACCACAATCACACGCTTTCCAGAGGGATCTAATCTGGCCAAACTGACGAAGGGCCCTCCCATCATGTCACCCTCGACCCGCCAAAGCCCTCGGAGCATGCCACAATAGGTATCCTGCCACAGCATGGGTGTATAGCATAGTCCGAATCGTCGCTCTGTCTGCATATAGGAGCCAGGAAAAGAGCCAGGGATCTGCTGCCGCAACACGGAGTCACGCTTGGCTACCAAGTAGGTCTCGCTAAAAGCCTCCGGCGTCGTATAGGGGAAAGTATAGGCAATCAAGTCCATGCGTCCTCGGTTGGCTTGGTTAGAAGCCCAGAGAAACTGATCTGACACTTTGCCGACACGAATCTCCTTCGGCACATGAAGTGAGCAACCAAAGCGGCTGAGCAGGGAATCCTTGACCGAAAGACTAAAATTCTCATTCAATGCTTGGATCCAACGCTTACGTTCCAGCAGACTGAATCGCTCGACCAAAGTCTCGTTGTGCTGTAAAAGGTATGCTGCCAACTGCTGCTCGTTAGGTGCATGAAGCATGAGGAGGCATTGCCCTTTCGCCCACCGATTCTCCTCCACAGAAAAGTTCACTTGTGTATATCGAGCAGAGTCAAGCGAAACCCACAAGACATTTCGCATAGTTTTGAATAGGCCATTGAACTGCGCTGGCTCTATATAGGTGATGCGCATAGAGGGTTCCGCCTGCGGTAACGAGGGCACGGGTACTTGCAGTTGCGCTCGCAACAATTCACCCGACTCATTGTGCCAAGCCACTTTGTCCATCACCACCACCACCTCGAAGGGCCAACCCGTAGCCCGACGCAAGGTGGAGGAGAGTGAGAGGACCCTGTCACAAGCCATGAACCCCAAAAGAAACAAAAGACAGAGGCTCCAAAGTGAACATGTTTTCATAAATGTTGATTTTAGGTTATTCTTTAAAAACTAAACACTGCGCAAAAGTAGAGCTTTGCGAAGAAACAACCTAAGAATGTGACCGGACAAATAGGCCGGAGGATTAACTGCTATATTTCAACATTTTACAACAAATCATAGCCTCAAATATGGCTTTCAGGTGGACAATCTAATCCTGCCAAGCCCCTATAAATGCAGCAAATAGTCCTCCAGACTCTGTCCTTCGACCAACGCCAACCGCTTCTTTAAGCGATTCCGGGATTTTGTCAGTGCCTCGAAGGTGCAATGGAACAACTGCAACATCTCTGCCCGCTCGAAATGGAGTCGGATCAGACAGCAGATTTCCAATTCATGACGAGTCACTTTCAGCACCCGTAATTGTGACATGAAGGAGGGAAAAAGCCGATCCATACCACTAAAGAGCTCTTCCCAATCCTTACGGGTCAAGTTAACGTGCAGCGGATCCTCATGCATAGCATTGATCAAATCAAAGGAGCTGTTCCGAAAGGTGGATTCCAGAGAAGGCTCCTCCGGCTTCAAGCGCAATTGTCGCTCCAAGCGCTCCACCTCTTGACGGTAGTAGGTCAACTCCTCCTGCGTCTCCTCATAGTCCTTTGATTGCTGCGCATAGCCTTTCAACTCTTCCGTCATATCCTCGATCATCTCTCGGTGGATCCGCACGCTCTTCTTCAGCTCATAACGCTCTGACTTGTAGTTCAACCAGCGTGCCCGGGCCTGCCGATTGCGTTCCTTGAGGCTCCCTGATTGACGTCCCAACAGGTAGGCCATCACGGCTACGCCAAGAAGCAACAAGCAGAGCCCGAAAAAACCGAAATCCATCCAAAACATCTCCATCACGGCTACTGATTTTTCTGTTTCAAATAGTCATAGATTGCCTGTTGCGCACGCACCGGTTCCCGCATGTCACTCTCCCGCTTAAAGCAGTTGCGCAACTCACTATCTAAGCGGCAAGCTTTCACATTGTCTCGCAACTGAATATGCAAGATGTCAATCACCTCTTGCTTGATCTCTGGATCCAAGATCGGGAATGCAGTCTCGATCCGTCGATTGAGGTTGCGACGCATCCAGTCAGCAGAGGTCAAGAAAAGCACCTCTTGTCCTTCGTTATAGAAATACCAGATACGAGCATGTTCCAAGAACATATCAACGATGCGAGTTACCCGGATATTCTGACTGTAAGGCTGATCAGGAACCAAGCAACAGATTCCTCTCACAATCAAATCAATCTTTACGCCCGCCTCACTGGCTCGATAAAGCATATCAATCATTTGCTGATCATGCAGGCCATTCATCTTCAAGATGATATACCCCTTACCTCCAGCTTGTACATGGTCAATCTCGCATTGTATCATGCGCCGCAACTCAGGCACCATGTTGAAACGAGCCACCAACAAGTGGTGGAAAGTAGGTGCCTGCAAGCGTCCCTCCAACACGGCAAAGACCTTATTAATATCGGCGATAATCTCCTCCTGACAGGTCAACAGCGCCATGTCAGCATAAATCTTCGCTGTCTTCTCATTAAAATTACCTGTACTGAGGTAGGCGAAATCCCGGCGCTTCACCCCTTGCGCATTGTCTTTACGCAAGATAACCGCCACCTTCGCATGCACCTTCAAACCGGGGATACTGTATATGATCTTGATTCCAGCCTGCTCCATACGCGCTGCCGTACGCATATTGTTCTCCTCGTCAAAGCGCGCTTTCAGCTCGACGAAAACGGTCACCTTCTTGCCATTCTGCGCCGCACTAATCAGCGTATTGATGACTGCAGAGTTCTCTGCCACCCTGTATTGCGTAATCTTAATCTCATCAACCTTCGGGTCAAAAGCCGCCTCCATCAAGAAACGAATCAAGTAGTCAAACGACTCATAGGGAAAATGTAGCATCACATCCCGCTTTTTTATCACCTTAAATATTGAACCCACCTCATCCAAAGATCGAATACGCATTGGCAAGGATGGATGCTGCTCCAATTGCTTGCCTGCGGGATTAGGTAATTTACTCAGGTCTTGCAAGTTATTATAACGGCCTCCCACCACCAAATCATCCGGTAGAATACCAAACGCCTCGCAGATGAAAGCCAAGAAATCAGCGGGCATCGCCTGGTCATACATGAAACGACTCAACGCACCAATCTTTCTTTTTTTCACCTTCTTGCGGATCTTTTCCAAGATACTTCCCTTCCCCTCATCTTCCAAGTAAATATCCGCATCGCGCGATATCTTAATACTATAACAGCTGTCGATCTCATAACCGGGAAAGACACTTTGCAGGTTGGCCCGGATAATATCGTCGATAAACATGATGTAGTATTTCCCCTCATGCGGTGGCAACTCGATGAACCGAGGAACTTTGGAAAAAGGAATCTTCATCAAGGCATAATGATAAGTCGGAACATCCCCCGGATCTTCCAAAGGCCTACCCTTCTTCACCATACGAATGACCAAATAAAGCCGTCGATCACGGATGAAGGTGCGGATCTCTCCCGCTTGGATCATGACAGGCGAAAGGAAAGGGAAAACCTCCTCGTTGAAGAAGTCACGCACAAACTCCTCATGGAATGGTTGCGGATGCTCATCTTGATACAAGAAAATATGCTGACGATTCAGCTCCGGAAGGATCTGTTCGTAAAAAATACGATAATATTCTCGCTGCTGCCGATTCACCTCATGCGTAATGGCCGCCAAGGTCTCCTCCGCCTCATCCGCACTTTCCTCCACAAAATTCTTCTGCATGATCACGCCCCGGTGCTCTGCCACCCGAATCTCATAGAACTCCTCCAAGTTGGATGAATAGATAGAGAGGAATTTGATGCGTTCATAAATAGGGAGCGAAGCATCTTCCGCCTCCAACAATACACGATAGTTGAATGATAGCCAACTAACATCTCTTTTGAAATATCGGTAAACGTTTTCCATGATAATTGTTCTTCGACGCGTAAAAATAACTACTTTCGCTCAATAAAGCGCAAGATTATGGTTAAAGTTGGATTACTTTCAGACACGCATGGTTTTTGGGATGAAAAATACGCCCTCTATTTCAACGAATGCGATGAGATATGGCATGCAGGAGACATTGGTTCTCCAGAATTAGCCGAGCGTTTGGCAGCGCTGAAACCATTCCGAGCGGTCTATGGCAATACCGATGGACAGCCCATTCGGTTGCAATACGGCAAGGTAGCACAGTTCAAGGTGGAAGAGGTGGAGGTAGTGATGACGCATATCGGTGGTTATCCGGGACGCTACAACCCGGAGATCCGTCCGCTGTTGTATGCCGTTCGCCCCCAGCTGTTCATCGCCGGCCACTCCCACATCCTAAAGGCTCAGTTCGACCGAAGCCTGAACTGTCTTCACCTGAACCCCGGAGCGGCAGGTATCAGCGGCTTCCACCAAGTACGCACCCTCATGCGCTTCACCATTGACGGAAAAGAGATCAAAGATTTAGAGGTGATCGAGTTGGGAAATCGCCACTGCTGAGGCGACTACAGCGTCTGCCGTTTCATCAGGTCCGCAAATAGGCCTCCCTTCTCTCGCAATTCATCAAAGGTTCCCTCCTCGACGATAACTCCTTTGTCGAGCACGATGATCCGGTCGCAATGACGGATCGTTGACAGGCGATGCGCAATGATGATACGGGTACATCCCATACGATCCAGGTTCTCCGACACCTGCTTTTGGCTCACGTTATCCAAAGCGCTGGTTGCCTCGTCAAAGAAAAGAATGGCCGGCCGATTGACCAAGGCACGTGCTATCAACAGCCGTTGCTTCTGTCCACCACTGAAGCCACCTCCCCCTTCGCTGATCAACGTGTTCATGCCCATAGGCAACGCCTTGATGTCATCCGCAATACCCGCTAACCGAGCAGCCTCCCAGGCATCCTCCTTACTACTCCAAGGTGCTGTGATCGTGATGTTACTAAACACATCGCCCGGAAAAAGGCTTCCGCTTTGCAAGCAGGTTCCGATCTGCCGACGCAAACTGCTCTTATTCACCTCTGAGAGTTCATAATCGTCATACAGAATATTCCCAAACTGGGGGGTCTCAAAACCCAGTAACAGACGGAGAAGCGTGCTCTTTCCACAACCTGAACGTCCCACAACACCGACATACTCACCTGAATGAATGTGTAAACTCAAATCATTCAACACCCAAGGTGTCTCCTCATCATAACGGAAAGAGAGATGATTCACATCAATGGCTCCACTTAAATGAGTGACCTGCTTAGCATTCTCCATACTCTCTGGCTCTGCCTCCATAATGGGTTTCGCCTGACGCAACAACGGACGCATCTGACCAATCTGAGGCACAATACCTATCAACGCCGAAAAGGCACCAGCCACTAACCCATAAGAGGTATTGAAGGCAATGAAATCGGAGGGGGAAACCTTGCTGCTGACAGCCATGAAATAGATAACGGCCATGCCGCCTAAGTTGATCAATCCCATCACTGCCTCAGATAGTTTTAGAGGCAAGGGGGGATTATAGGTCAACCGAGCATTCTCCTTATAGGTCTGCATCCAGCGCGTAAAAGCCCTTTTTTCCGAGCCGGAAGTCTTGATCTTTTGCACACCGCTCAACAGGTCGAACAGCAAAGCACTCAACTTGGCTGAACTCTTCACTATCTGTGCCTCTTGTCGCTGTTGAAACCAAAAGAGCGCCAAGGTCAACACAAATTGCCCACCTATCACGGCCAACGAAGGCATCAACAGGGCGGCTGCATAGTGCGTCATCTGGAAGAGATTGACAAAAGAGAAAAGCACCGTGAGCGCACTGCTCACCAATATGTCATTGGCCAAGTCACAAAGGCGGCTGATACTCATGATGCGCTCATGCAACTCACCCGAGGTATATTCCATGAAGAACTTCGCCTTCAAGAGAAAGGTACGAGCCATCACCGCAGGTTCCACACGAACACTGACCAAGAACTTCAGCCGCTGCAAAGTCCAACTACGGATCAACCCAAAAAGCAAACCACTGATAGCCGTTCCGATCAAAAGCGAGGCGATCGGTATCAAATCCTGCTTTGTGCCATTCGGAATCACACTGTCGAACAGCATCTTGTTGGCAAAAGGGCCTAACATACCGATGCCTGTAATAAGCAACGAGATCAAGAGCAGATTCAATAGGTCATTCCAATGGAAAGCTCCTGCCATGAAGAGAAGCAGGTCAGTAAGTTTGACCGAACGTTGCGGTAATGCGGGGAAGAAACAGATGGCCTCCTCGATCAGCTCCTCACTCATCCGCTGGCGATTGACTGACATTTGCTTACCAGTCACACCCACATAGGTATAGCCTTGACCGAAACGCTTCGGTAGCAAAGCGACATACTGTCCCTGCCTGTTCTTGCCCAGTAAAGGCCCAACCGATGATCGCCACCACTGCCCTTTCAGTTCCACAGTTCGATGCATGATGCCTAAGGGCGCAAGCTTCTGCTCGATCTGCTCTTCCAAAGAGAGGAAGGTCTCCTCCTCATCCAACTCGATTGGCCCAGGCACACCCAGCGCCTCCAAGATGCACTGGATAGCTTGCCCCTGAGAAAATGCTTGCCTCATCTGTCGGCTGTGTAACCCAGATTCGCCGACCAGTTGTTCCACCGCCTCTTGCAGATGCTGTTTCTCTTTTTCCTCTCGTTTATCTATCTGTTCCTTGAATAGCAACATGATTCCTCGTCTGTTTGTCTCAGTTAATCACTTTCCATCAGTCGGGCATATACACCACCTTGCGCCAGCAACGTATCATGCGTCCCTCGCTCCACTACATCGCCTTTGTCCAAGACGATAATCTCATCACAATCTCGAATGGTTGAAAGTCGATGGGCGATGACGATCAAAGTACACCCTGCCCGTTTCACCGCTTGCATGATGCGCTGCTCGGTGGTAGCGTCGAGGGCACTGGTCGCCTCATCCATGATCAAGATCATTGGTTCGCGCGCCAACGCCGTAGCGATCTCCATCCGCTGCAACTGTCCGCCCGAGAAATTTTTTCCGCCCTTCACCAACCGGGTGTTATATCCTTCCGGACGTGCGATGATTTCCTCCCGGATATGCGCATCCCGGCAAGCTAATACCATGGCAAAATCCTCAATGGAGGAATCCCACATCTTAATGTTGGCAGTGATCGTATCGTCAAACATCACCACATGCTGATCAATCAATGCCACAGAATTGGAAAACTCATCCGCATCAATCTGATCTACCGGTTTGCCATCGAACAGAATTTCTCCCTCCCATGGACGATAGAGCCCTGTCACCAATTTGGCCAAGGTACTCTTGCCACAACCCGAGGAGCCAACCAACGCTACGCTTTGTCCGGGTTTCAGCGAAACAGAGAAATCCTTGATCTGTGGTGCGGAATACTTGTTATAGCCAAAAGTCACATGGCGCAATTCCAACCTGCCACTCAGTTTGCCGGAGCTATCCATACGCACTTGCTGCGTGCGTTGCTCTGTCGGATAACGCATTACATCTTCTACCCGTTCCATCTGTGTACGCATCTCGATCATCATCTCACCTGCCGACATCAAGCTGCTAACCGGATTCATAAAGCCGCTCAAGAAACCTTGAAAAGCCATCAACATACCGATCGTGAACTCTCCATCCATAATCAAAGAGACACCGACAAACAAGATCAGGTTGCTGGTAAGCGTTTGCAGCACCTGTGGGAAAATGCCAAAAACCAAGTTGCTGAAGCTGGTACGCATCTCAGCATTGTGCATATTGGTAAAGTATCCTACCCAATGACCAAAGAATCCACTTTCTGCTCCGGCGGCCTTGATTGTCTCCATATTGTCGAGACACGACATCGTCACACCATAGTATTTACCGGCATCCCGCTCCGAGATACGGGTCAAATCCACCCGTCGCTGCGCAATGTATCGGGCAAGAAGTATATTTAGCAACATTGACCCCAAACCAATTACCGTAAGTGAGACACTATAACTCCACATGCACAGCAAATAGATGACCAAGAGCATCAACTGAACCGCTAAAGGTGCCAGCTTTTGCACCAACGTAGAAGTAATCTCTTGGTTAGAGCGCTGTCGGAAGAGCAAATCACCTATATAACGCTGTGAGAAGAAGTCCATTGGTAAGCGAAGCACATGCCAAAAGAAGTTCACATTAGACTCTATAGCCATAGATGCCTGAAACTTCCGACTGTAAACGCCACTCAACCAACCGATAATGAACTGTACGACGATGACCGCCCCGAAGGCAGCCATGAAAGGTTTCAACCAATCCGGATTCTTTCCACTGAGGATATCGTCCATGAAGAGCTGAGAGAAGAGCGGTGTGGTCAATCCCACCAAAGCGGTCAAAAAACCGATTACAAAGAAGTAGAACAGGGCAGCACCCGTGTTGCGCATTCTTCGACGAATGAAACCTAATACCGAAGCACGTTGTCCACTCGGGTGAAAATCAGCCGTCGGCTCAAAGGCCAAGGCAATCCCCGTGAACGACTTGCAGAAGTCTTCCCGAGGTATCTGACACTTGCCACGTGCTGGATCATTGATATAAAAGGTATCACCCCGATGACCACAATAAACCACGAAATGGTTAAAATTCCAATGGATAATGGCAGGAGCCAGCCCATCTAAGTCATTCGGTTCCAACCGATAAGCGGAGGCTTTCATACCGTAGGAGCGTCCTGCTTGCAGCAACTGCTTGGCTGAGCATCCATCTCTCGACACGCCACAATCCTTGCGGAGCTGCTCCAAGGGCAACCATTTCTTGTGATACGCCAACACCATGCCTAAAGAGGCGGCACCACACTCCACCATCTCCATCTGCATCACCATTGGCACCTTCTTCACCTTTCCCATGGTCACGTTCGCTTATTTAGCGTCTTTTTTAAATAACAAGTCAAATACAGGACGGGTACGAGTCACGATTTGTAGTTGGCAGAAGGTACCGATTGGCACACGCACCTGGCGACTCGACCGTTGCGACCAGCGGATACCATCCGAACTGTTCGGGTCAGCATCCAACAGGATCTTCACCATGAAAGCCGTTTCCGAAGGAACGATCGAGCCACTAAACTCACTCAACTTAAACAGTTGCTCGATCTCCTCTTTCGAAGTGGGGAGGCGATCGATGTCTGTGATGCGTCCATACATGTAGCCATACTCCTCCCGCTTCAAATCGGAAGGGGTAGCCTGCACGCTCATGCCTACTTTCAATTTCCGCAAATCGGCATAGGTCACGAAAGCGATCATCTCCCGCATGTGATCCTCCTGTCCCTCAGGAATGAGGAAAATAGTCGGCTCATAAGCGCTGAAGGTGGTCTGTGGAGGCTTTTGCCCCATCACCACCCCCGATTGGCGACTGAGCAACTCCCGGATAGCCTGGTCGTCCATGTAGCGAAACAGCAGATCGCCCGGCTTCACCAGCTGACCCTTATGCACGAAAAGCTCCGTGATCCGCCCACCAAACGGGGCACTTACCTCCTGAATGCCTTGATGAGGGAAGGTGACCCCTTGAATCTTCACAAAATCACTCACCGTGCTGTTGAACGCCCAAACGGCAGCCGAAAGCACACCGATCAGCAACGTAAGCAGCCACAAATAGAATGAGGGAGCCGTCACCCGGATGTAGTCATTGATCTTATCCGGCGAATCGACCGTATCTATTGCCTGTTGGCGAAAAAGTTTATTTGCCATATTCTTTTTATTTCGATTGATTCGTTCTTTCTATTACGGTCCAAAACACCTCCTGTGCCACGACATGCCCATTCAGCACAAAAGCGGGTAAGCTACGCAGTTGCCACCGTGCGACCGCTTCTGCCTGCGCAGCCAACGGGGCTCTCACTGCAGCTAAATCCAAGATCTCAGGAAGGGTACGCAGAAACCGCTTCACCCGTTCAGACGCATACCAGGCTGACAAATGCAGGCAAGCCGCTAAAGCGCCTTCCTGCAAAGCGCTGGCTGCAATCGACTCACGCACAACGGCTAACCTGGGTGCATCTGGACTGATTGCAATGCGAATACGGTAGTTAGCTAACTCACCCCGACGCACATGCTCCAACAATCTTTGAAAATGGGTTTTACAATAGGAACAAGTCAAGCTGAGTGCCACGCAGAGTTCCTCCTTACCATCCGGATGCAGCGTCAGCAAATCAACCATGTCCGAGGTGTCAACCGTCTGCCCTGCGGTCAAGATGCGTTGCCGAAGCTGAGGATCAGCCATCAAAGCTAACCAAGCATCCGGTGTTTTCGGATGCGCCACTTGCTGATAAAGCCAAACCACCCGATCTAACAACAGCAAAGCCCCCAGATAAATCGCTGGCAATGCCACCCAAACGAGAGAATCCATACTTTTCCAGTCGCCTCCTGCCACCCCCACGACAAGGGCAGAAGCGCATACTTGTGCTTGCACAATGAGGCAATTCTTACACCACGCCTTGACCACAAATGCCTGATAGCAAACGCTCCAAAGCGGCATGACCAAAGCAATCAGGGCTATCCAACGCCAAAGGGGGAGCCAAGCAGGCACAAACAGCGTAGGCAACAACGATACCCCGAAATAAGCCATACCCACGACACCTAAGCTAAAGCGTCCCAAGAGTTTGCCACCGGCTGATGCGGTAACCGTATGGCAACTACCCGAACACTCCTGCATGACTGACCGATAACTAAAATAGAGACCAATCGAATTGAACAGCACCAACGCCACCCGCTCCCAAGCAAAATCCGCAACCAAAAAGCCAAGCAGCGTCAGCACACCCAGCACCTTGACCGCCCACGAAATGGCGATCAACCCTTTCTCACAGAAAAAATGAGACCAATAATGAGGTTCTTGCGCATCGGAAGCATCACACAACAACGCATAGCCGTTCCACTGCGCATAAAAGGCGTCAAGATCAGCAGGAGGAGCAGTGAAGAGCCTCACCAGCCCATCCCATTCACACACCAAAGGAAAAGGAAGACCATCCAACGTGTTCTTTTCCGCATGCACGGCTTGCACTTTCACCCCGTAGTGCTCCAGCATGCGCTTGATGCCCAACAGCGTAAATCCCATGCCTTGCGCATAAAAAAGGTCTTTTGCATACGATTCATTGCAACGTATGCCTAACCCGTTCATAATATCAAGAAAAGGATTCATGGTCTATCTAAATGTTCGGCAAACATACACATTTCTTTTCTTTCGAACAACGGATAGACCGATGTTTTCCATTGGCTCAATGAGCTTCGCAGCCATTCATTCATGAAGGCTGAGCCTCGAACAACGGTTCCCATTGCTTGCCGTATGATCGCTGCTCGATCACTTCCGGAAAGGGAGGCAGGTTGTTCGGCAACTGTTCGCTCTACTCAGCCATCTCCCAATCCTACCGCAACTGCTCTCGAACGTATCTCGAAAGCATCTCGAAGCTTTCCGTTCAGACTCCACGTGCTGCCCAGCGGTTCACCTGCGCTTTCATTCCATGCGCCTCAGCGAATCGTTACAGGGAAAATGACATTTCTGTCGATTGATTGGTTTTTCAATGTCGGCCAGCATCACCGTATTCTGCAAATAAGGGTATTCCTGCTCAAAATAGCCACTGAAAACATGCTTCCCGATATTCTCCTTGATTTGCTTGGCGGTCCATAGCTTACCGCCCGGTTGCTTCACCTCTGCTAACTGCTCCACTGTCTCCAAACGAATGGTATAGAGAAAAACGAGGTGCTTTACCCGATGCGACTCAAACGTATAACGAATCAGGCAATGGGGCTCGATGAGTGGATCGTCAGCCAATGTGCCTAAAATCGCACGTAAAGTGTCCTCATGGGAATGACGAAACAGCATATAGCCATGGAGCGGGTGATCCAATGTATTAGACGAGACGAAATCCTCTGACGAACGTTTCACCAAGTAAATCAACCCTCGGTACAAGACAGCCACACGAATGACCGGATGGTAATACTTCTTGGGCAAGGCACGGCTGACCGAGCGAGCCATACAGCCCACCACTTTCCCCTCATCATTCAGCACAGGGAGCCACATCTCCTTTTCCAAACTGCCACTCATCCAAAAGACACGGATCTGCTCATAGATCAGTAATGAGATACCCAAGAACCAAGGCATCTCCCGATAAAGCAACCGTTCTGCCGCTGGGTTGCGGTGCATCTCCATAGGCAATATACCATATATTAATATAGCGAACAGATGCAACGTGTAAATACTTTGTGCCAATTGCGCCAAAAAGAAGAACTCATTTAAGGTGGCACGTACATACATCCGTTTATAAGTGGGGTTATTCGAATGACGTACATAGTGCAACACGGCACGTTTACTGAAACTAAACAGGGCCAACGAAACCACCAAGAGCACCTCTATGATCAAAGGCGAATGGCCAAACAACGTCGTACGCACCCGGAATAAGAAGAAGCAGGTATAGAGCAAAAACGTTAAGATCGTGGGGAGGAACATAAACTGAAACACGTTCTTCTCCTTTAAACGCCAATAGATAAAAACACAGAACATGCAGAATGAGATCGCAATGAAAAACGAAAACAGGTAAGAGAAGTAATTGTCCAGGAACATGAACAATATCAACGGCAACAAGCCGATCACCTGATTATCCAGATTTCGTTTGACCTTATTCATAGCGTTTACACTTTGCTCATTCATCATTTAGTTGACAGTAAAACAGCCCAAAATGTTATTTTGTTTAGAGGAAACGTTATCAAATGTACTTTTTTACACAAAAAAATGGGGATAACCATTCCGGCACACCCCCATCTTTACTTTCCGAGCTTACGTTGACTTCAGACGTGCCGCTCTGCATGATAAGAGGAGCGCACGAGTGGCGCGCTCTCCACCTTCTTGAAACCTTTCGCCAAAGCCCATACCTTATATTCCGCAAAATGTTCCGGCGTGATATAGGCCTTCACCGGAATGTTCTTGCGAGAGGGTTGCAGATACTGACCGATTGTCAAGACGGAGACACCTACCGCCAAGACATCATCCATCAAGGCCCGGATCTCCTCGTCGGTCTCTCCCAAACCGACCATGATACCGGTCTTTGCGACTACTCCCCGCTCTGCGATACGGCGGAGCACAGAGAGGCTCACCTCGTATTTCGCCGCACTGCGCACTTCGGGAGTTAAACGTCTGACCGTCTCCATATTGTGAGAGATAATCTCCGGAGCGGCCTCAACCACCTGATCGACCAGTTCCAAGCGCCCTTGGAAGTCGGGGATCAGCACCTCAACCGTCGTTTCGGGATTGACCACCTTGATGGTACGAATGGTCTCTGCCCAATGGGCCGCCCCTAAGTCGGGCAGGTCATCCCGATCGACAGAGGTAATGACCGCATGTTTCAGCTTCATCAACCGAATGCTTTCCGCCACATTAGCCGGCTCTTTTGGGTCGAGCGGCAGCGGCTTACCCGTCAGTGTATTACAAAACTTGCAGGAGCGAGTACAGATCTCTCCACCAATCATGAACGTAGCGGTTCCCCTACTCCAACACTCGCCCATGTTCGGACACTTGCCACTGGTGCAGATCGTATGCAAGCAATGCGACTCAACGATCGTTTTCGTGCGGGTAAACTGCTCGTTCCCGCCCAAACGGATTTTCAACCAATCCGGTTTTCTCAAATGCTCTGCCATACGCTTATAGGTTTTCAAACAGGTAGTTCGCCATCTTGGTATAGAGGTGGTAACGGGTGTTGCCACCGTAAATGCTGTGATTGCGATCTTTATAGACGTGCATATCAAACTGCTTTCCTGCTTGTACCAATGCCTCGGCATAATCCAAGCTCTGCATGAAATGGACATTGTCGTCAGCCGTGCCATGCACCAAGAGCAACTTACCTTGCAGGTTCTTCACCAAATTCAAGGGAGCTGTGGCCTTATACCCCTCGAAGTTCTCCTGCGGTGTGCGCATGAAACGTTCGGTATAGATCGTGTCGTAATAGCGCCAATCCGTAGGAGGAGCCACAGCAATACCAACCTTAAAGGTACCATTGCCTGTGCTCAACGCCATCAGCGTGTTGTAGCCGCCGAAGCTCCAACCCCAAATGGCGATTCGATCCTTGTCGATATAGGGCAACTCACCCAATGCCCGAGCTGCCTCTATCTGATCTCGTGACTCCAACTCGCCCATACGCAGGTAGGTGCATTTTCGGAAAGCCTCACCCCTCGCACCGGTTCCCCGACCATCCACACACACCACGATGATGCCGTTAGCGGCCAGGTATTGTTCCCAGTCAAAGCCATATTGATCCAGCACCTGCTGTGAGTTGGGACCGCTGTATTGCGTCATCATCACCGGATAACGCTTAGAGGGATCAAAATCAACCGGCTTCACCATCCAGGCATTCAACTCATAGCCAGAGGCCGTGGTGACTTTCGTAAACTCTTTCTTAGCGAAAGCATATTGCGCCAGTTTGTTACGCAGCGGCGCGTTATCTTGCAAGACACGTAACTCTTTTTTCGTTTTCGTCTCATTCACCGTGATGCGAGCCGGAGTATTGGCATTGGAATAGGTATTCACGAAATAAGCGAAATTACGGCTGAAATCCGCATGATTCGTACCCACACCATCGGTCAACTTGGTCTTTACGCCCTTGGCATCGATCTTATAGATCGCCCGGCGAATCGGACTCTCCTCAGCCGACTCATAGTAGCAGGTCTTTGTGGCCTCGTCGAAACCCAAGAAAGCGGTCACGTCCCAGTTGCCCTGCGTGATCTGGCGTTGCATCACACCCGTCGGCGAATAAAGATAGACATGCGCATAGCCATCCTGCTCACTGACGTAGGTAAAGCCATTGTCCATGAAATGGATCGACTTCAACCAATCGGAATCCACATAACACTTGTTCTCCTCCCGCAAGATCAACCGAAAGACCCCGCTCTTCGGGTTGGCATAATACATGCTAAACAGATTTTGCTGACGATTCAGGGTCATAACCGCCAACTGATCCGAATGTGCTGTAAAAGTGATACGAGGAATATAATACTCACCCTCCATCGGCAATTTCAGTTCTTTTGTGTCTCTCGTCGCCACGCAATAAGAATGCACAGTCACCTTTGAGTTCTTTTCGCCAGCTTTCGGATATTTATAGGTATAATAGGTGGGATAAAGCCCATTGCCACTATACATCTGCATGGAATATTCGGGCACCTCACTCTCGTCCGAACGAACGAAGGTCAGGTATTCGCTATCCGGCGACCAAGCCATCAAGTTTGTCACCGCAAACTCCTCCTCGTACACCCAATCGGTAATGCCATTCATGATCTTATTGCGCTCGCCGTCTTTCGTCACCTGCACCTCCGTATCGTAGTCAAACTTACGGATCCAGATGTTGTTATCCTTCACATAGGCCACCATGCGACCATCGGGAGAGAAGGTAGGAATCATCTGCTTGCCACCCGTGTCAGAGATCGGTTTCACGTAGTTACGACGCACGTCATAGTCATACACAACCGCTTTGCGAGAGCGACGATAAATAGACTCCGTTTCCCGCCACACCAGAATATGATGTCCTGTGCTACTGATTTCATAGCCATCGAAATTGGTAAAGTTACACTCCCGAGCCTTCCGTGCGTTGAAAAGTGTATCCACTGGATTACCGGTGCGATACGCATACTTGATGATCATATCTCGCTCCGCATTCATCGCCGTGTAATGCTCTCCATCGGGCAGGGAGCGCATCTCGCCAATTGCCGTTACCTGACGGAACTTCCCGTCTGTTATCTCTTTTAGTTCTACACGTTTGTTGCCATTCTGTGCCGTTACACCTCCTACCACAAGCAAAGAGAGTAACAAGCCCATGCCTAATTTCTTCATTATTTTCGTTGTCTAAATTGATTACAAAATCTACAGTCACACTGATTGAGCAACAAAAGTAGCAATAAAAAATTAGACTCTCTTGCTACGCCCCAAAAACGTTGCCCGTATCCTCAAAAAACATTGCCCATCGTTTTCAAAAACGTTGCCCGTCGTTTTGGAAAATGTTGCCCATGGTTTTTGAAAATGTTGCCCGTAATTTTTTCGTCCGTTGCCCATGTTTTTTCAAGACGATGGACGATGTTTTGATTGCCTCTTCACGCAAGTTTGCTAACTTTGCACGAACAGACTTCGCAACGACCTTTTACGTAGGTCACAAAAACGAAGAAAGTCAACTAATTAACAAGTATTTAATAGAGAAAGCGATGAAGCCAATCAAACTATTTTATTTAGAGAAATGCCCTTTCTGCAAGAAGGCTTTCCAATATATTCAGGAATTACAAGAGGAGCATCCGGAACTAAAGGCCGTTGAGATCGAGACCATCGAGGAATCGAAAAAGCCAGAGGTAGCGAATCAATACGACTACTACTATGTGCCCACCTTTTATATAGATGAGGTGAAGGAGCACGAGGCGGGCATCTTCAAGAACGAGGTGGAAGCTCTATTGCGCAAAGCCTTAGAAGCTTGATAGCTGTCTATGAAACTCGAGAAACGATACCACGAGTTGGCCGATTTCTTTCATCAGGTGTTTCCCCGCTTCAAGGTCCAGAAAATCTCGATCAACGCAGGATTCACCTGCCCTAATCGAGACGGCACGAAAGGCTGGGGAGGGTGTACCTATTGTAATAACCAGACCTTCAGTCCTGACTATTGCCAACCGACAGAAAGCGTCAGCGAGCAATTGGAGCGAGGGATCCGTTTTTTCGCCCGAAAGTATCCAGCGATGCGTTATTTAGCCTATTTCCAATCCTATACAAACACCTATGACACACCCGAACGATTGATTCGTCTGTATGAGGAGGCCTTGGCTTATCCCGGTGTTGAAGGGTTGATCGTAGGCACACGTCCCGATTGCATGCCCGATGCGTTGTTGGCCTATTTTGAGGCTTTGAGCCGCAAGCGCTTTGTCTTGATCGAGTATGGCGTGGAAAGCACATTGGATCGTACGCTCGAACGGATCAACCGAGGGCACACCGCCGCTGAATCGGAAGAGGCTATCCGACGTACCGCCGCACGAGGTATCTACACTGGTGCCCATCTGATCTTGGGCTTGCCCGGGGAGAGCCGAGCGGATATGTTGCATCATGCGGAAGTAATGAGCCGTTTGCCTTTGACCACACTCAAGCTGCATCAGCTACAGCTGATCCGTCATACACGGATGGCCAAGGAGTATGCAACAAGCCCCGAAGACTTCCATTTCTTCACGGTGGATGAGTATATCGACCTGGCCATTGACTTCATCGAACGTTTGTCCCAACGCATCGTGTTGGAACGTTTCGTCTCCCAATCGCCGAAAGATTTATTGATCCAACCGGATTGGGGATTGAAGAATTATGCGTTCACGGCCAAGGTGGATCAGCGCTTAGCCGAACGAGACACCTACCAAGGGCGTCTTTTCGTCGCACACAACTAACTATTTAAAATATCACAGCATGAAACAGTGTTCCTTTTTATTACTGAGTCTATTACTGGCCTGCACAGGAGGCAGCCAACAAGCCCCAACAGAGGTAGTGGCCGACGAGCCACAGGTAGCCTCTTCGGCTGCTAACAAGGTGCTCTACAACGCTTTCTCGCACAATGATTATTGGCGGGAGCATCCGTTGCATGATGCCCTCTCTTACGGGTTCAACTGCGTGGAGGCGGATCTCTGGCCCATCGACGGCGAACTCTATGTGTCGCACGAACGTCCGACAGCCGATCCGGCGATCACGTTCGAGCGACTCTATCTGAAACCCTTAGTAGCACGTATCCAGCAAAATGAAGGCAAGGTCTATCCACAAAGCGACCGCCCCTTCTACCTGATGGTTGATTGCAAGGAAAAGGGGGAAGAGATCTACACGCTGCTCAAACAACAGATTGAACCTTACAAACAATACTTCTGCACCGTGGAGAACGGCACTTACCGAGAGGGCGCAATCCTGTTCTTCCTCTCCGGCGATCGCCCGATGCAATCCTTGCCCCTGGAAACCACCCGTTTCACCTTTCTCGATGGCAAGATCAAGGAGGTAGGTCAAGGGATTCCCGCCACCTTAGCACCCGTGGTCAGCGATAATTATTCCGCTTTTTTCAAATGGAAAGGCGAAGGCGAAATGCCTGCCGAAGAGTTGCGAAGGATGCGTGAGCTCATTGCCTCCGTTCACAAAGAGGGCAAGCTGTTCCGGTGGTGGGGTGCCCCCGACACGGAGCAATTCAAACGTTTCTTCTTGCAAGAAGGGGTTGATTTAGTGGGAGCGGACGATCTAAAAACACTCTATCTTACCCTGCAAGAACCCCGATAACGCATAGGAGAAAAATGCAGAGCTTTACCATAAATAAAAAATTAGGAATGAGTATTTACCGAATAAATCCTCATTCCTAATTCTTAACTGCTAACTGTCGAATCAGTCTCTATTCGCAAAATACTTCATGAATTGCGCACGCTCATACTGAGCCGGATTCGGGATGTTCGCATAGTTCAACCGACCACGGAACTGGTTGACGGACTCATAATGCATTTGATTCATCCACTCCTCCATGCACGTCAAGATCTGAGAAACGATCGCCGCCCCATGCGTGTAGAGCGCACTACAAAGCTGCACACCCGAAGCGCCAGCCAACAGGCATTTCACTACGCCTTCCCAATCATGCACACCGGTTGAAGCCGCTACACTGATGCCAGGCACCTTGCCAGACACAATAGCCGTCCAACGTAACGTATCGCTCAGATCCGCCGGACTGCTGAATACATGGCCAGACACTAACTGCATCGTGTTAATATCAATATCAGGTTGGTAGAAACGATTGAAAAGCACCACGCCATCTGCGCCATTCGCTTTCAACGCATGCACCAATGCCGGAATATTGCTATATTGCTTGCCAATCTTCATAATTACCGGAATCTGAATCGCTTCTTTCACTTGGCGCAAAATATTCACATAGGTATCCTTTACGGCTTCGGCATTGTCGTGCAAATCGGTCTCCATAAAGAAAACATTCAGCTCCAAAGCGTCAGCACCTGCCTGCGCAATCTGTTGCGCAAAGTTCGTCCAAGCAGCCGCCTTATAGCAATTGATGCTGGCAATGATGGGAATCGCGCACAGCTCCTTGCTCTTGCGAATCAACTCCAAGTAATCGTTCACCTGATTCGCCTCCACATAGCTACGGATGTAGTCGGCTGCCTCTGGATAATCATTTTCTTGAAGCATAGAGGCGCTCTGCATCTCAATCTGCTCCTCGAAAAGCGATTTCAAAACAATCGCACCCGCACCTGCTTTCTCAAATTCCTGGTTGCGTTCCGCCTTGTTCGTCAAGCCAGAACTACCGATAATAATCGGATTGCGGAGCGTTAGTCCCGCATAGGAAGTTTTCATGTCAATCATGTCATTTATCTTTTAGATTTCACAATTTATTTCCAAACTCAATAGACTCGTTCGCCAAAAATATAAGTACCTATCCGGATCAGGTTACTTCCTTCAGCAATCGCCAACGGATAGTCGTGGCTCATGCCCATCGAAAGCCACGTAAAATCTGGATTAGACCGGCATATACCATCCTTCAATTCACTGAAGAGGGCATGAATTTGATGAAACTCAGCCTTGACCTGTGCCTCATCATCCGTATTAGATGCCATACCCATCAACCCACAGATCCGTACGTGAGGCAAGTGAGTCACAGCCTCATCCGCAAGGAGCTGCCTACAGGCCTCTGGAGTCAAGCCATGCTTGGTCTCCTCTTGGGCCACATGAATCTCCAAAAGTACCCTAATCACCCGATCCACCTTGGCCGCCTGCTTCTCGATCTCTTGCAAAAGACGAAAAGAGTCCACGCTATGGATCAAGCTGATAAAGGGGACTATCTCCTTCACCTTATTGGTTTGTAACGTCCCGATGAAATGCCACTCAATGTCAGCCGGCAACTGCCGTTGCTTTGCGACCAACTCCTGTGCCCGACTCTCGCCAAACACACGCTGTCCCGCATCATAGGCAGCTTGCAAAGCCTCGACCGGATGAAACTTAGAGACAGCCACCAGTGTCACATCCGATGGCAAGGATTGCTTCAGTTCTTGAATACGCTGTGCAATACTCATGCTTCACTCCCTTTTTCCGCTTGCGCTCTTTGCTCGGCAAGCAACTCCTCATCGCTTTTCTTCTCCTCAGGGATGCGATTCGCATCGAAAGGAAAGACATCCATCAGCTGTGTCTCAGCGACAGAAGCAATCGTATAGTCGGCCAACGTGCCCTTCATGCCTTCGTCGAGCACCTCGATCGCCTCTTTCAGCGTACTGGCTTGCGCCAACATCTGCGCAGCCGTTTTTTTCTCCGCTCCACTCTTCTCGTCGAGCGTGATGAAATAGACCTTTATTTTATAGAAACGATCACCATTCTCATTGAAAAACAACTCCGAGAGACGAGCACGCTTGATGTCTGTCACGGTAAACTCACCCGTGATAAACGGACGAATCTCCTCGATGATACGCGCCTCTGCCTCCGTGAAGGAGAGGGCATCCACCAGATAGGGTTCGGTCACCTTCTTCTGCATGCCATTCTCCAGCATCTTCTCGTAAGAAACCTTACATTCAAACCAGTTGTGCATTTGTTTTGTCCTTTAATTATTACTTTACGTCTGTTTAATAACGAGCAAAGATAGCAGGTATTCTCTAATTTCGCTATTCATTCGACGAAAACTTGGTCGTTTGCCCAAAACAAACTACTTTTACAGCACAATAGTGAAAAAGATGAGAAAATTACTGTCATTACCACCCAATCTGGTGGATTGCTTCCACAATATAGAGAAAGTTGATCGTTCGGAATGGTTTTGCACCGCAGACCCAATCGGGGCTCGATTGGGCTCAGGAGGCGGTACGACTTGGTTGTTAGAGGCTGCCTGTCAAGAAGAAACAACAGTCATGGATTTTGACGAATGGCTTTGTAAAGAGAAGCGCATCCTGCTTCATGCCGGTGGACAAAGTCGGCGGTTGCCCGCTTACGCCCCTTCAGGAAAGATCTTGACACCTATTCCTGTCTTTCGTTGGGCGCGGGGCCAACGCCTCTCGCAGAACCTGCTCTCCCTCCAATTGCCACTCTACGAGCACATCATGCAAAAAGCTCCTGAACACCTACATACATTAATCGCAAGTGGAGATGTCTTCATCCGCGCCACAGAGCCTTTACAGGAAATCCCAGAAGTGGATGTTGTCTGCTACGGATTATGGGTCGATCCCTCATTGGCATGCAATCATGGTGTATTTGTCTCCTCCAGCCTTCATCCCGATCAATTGGATTTCATGCTGCAAAAACCCTCATTAGAGCGGTTGAGCGAACTGTCGGGAAGCCATCTCTTCTTGATGGACATCGGTATCTGGCTATTGAGCGACCGAGCAGTGTCTCTATTACGCAAGCGTTCCTATACCGCAGACGGACAACAACTACGTTGTTATGACCTCTATGGCGAATTTGGATTGGCGTTGGGTACACATCCAACCTTGGAGGATCCGGAATTAAACAGCTTGCGAGTAGCAATCCTACCTCTTCCTGGTGGAGAATTCTACCATTATGGTACCAGCCGAGAGTTACTTTCCTCTACGTTAGCCGTACAGAACTTGGTGCGTGATCAACGAGCCATCATGCAACGCAAAGTGAAACCGCATCCGGCCATGTTCGTGCAAAACGCCTTGTCTCAGTATAAACTTACGGCAGACAACTCTGAGATATGGATCGAAAACAGCTATATCGGAGCACATTGGATATTACGCAACAAGCAGATCATCACTGGCGTACCCCAAAATGATTGGGCACTTTCCCTACCGGAAGGGGTTTGTGTGGATGTCGTGCCTTGGGAAGAGCAGGCATGGGTAGCCCGTCCCTATGGGTTCAACGATCTTTTCAAAGGGGCACTGCAAGATCATGCCACCCGCTTTATGGGGCAATCTATCCAAGCATGGGCAACCGACCGAGACATAACGCTTCCTGCATCTGCTGATATTCAGAACGCCCCCCTATTCCCGGTTTGTCAAACGGTAGAGGCGTTAGGCACAGTCTTACGTTGGATGATCAGCGAGCCTAACCTCACGGAAGGAAAAGCCTTATGGCTCCAAGCTGAGAAGGTATCTGCTAATGAGATTTCCGACCGAGCCAATCTCCAACGCTTGGTAGCACAACGAGAGGCTTTCCGACAGGCTGATTGGACATTATTAGCCCAAAACCAGGAGAAGAGCGTATTCTATCAGTTGGACTTAGCCGATGCAGCTACCGCATTTGCCCAAGCTGAGATCCCGCTACCCCCTGCATTAAGTGAGACACAACCCCTGCTGAAACGGATTCACAATCACATGTTCCGAGCACAAGTGATGAAGCTACAACATCAGCCATACGAATGGGAAGAACAGACTGCCTTCTCTCTACTGCGAGAGGGATTAGTCGCCTCCATCGTGGCAGATAAACAAGCTCTGCACCTGAATGTCTATCCGGATCAGATCGTTTGGGGACGCAGTCCGGTTCGTATAGACTTAGCCGGAGGTTGGACCGACACCCCCCCCTATTGCCTCTATGCAGGTGGTAATGTGGTAAACATAGCGATTGAGCTGAATGGGCAACCGCCTTTACAAGTCTATGTGAAACCTTCTCACACACCACAGATTATTCTTCGCTCCATTGACTTGGGCGCAATGGAGGTCATCCAGACCTGGGAAGAGTTGCGCCAATATAATAAGGTAGGCTCTCCTTTCTCGATTCCGAAAGCAGCTTTAGCATTAGCCGGTTTTTTGCCTGAGTTCGCAGCCGAACGTTTCACCTCATTAGAAGCTCAACTCAAAGCCTTCGGCTGTGGCTTGGAAGTCACCCTCTTGGCGGCTATTCCAACAGGCTCAGGATTAGGCACCAGCTCCATTTTAGCAGCGACTGTATTAGGAGCTATATCTGATTTCTGTGGATTAGCTTGGGACAAAAATGAGATTGGCAACCGGACCTTAATTTTGGAACAATTACTCACTACCGGCGGTGGCTGGCAAGACCAATATGGAGGAGTGTTGCACGGGCTGAAATTGCTGCAAACCAGTGAAGGTTTCAATCAAAGTCCTGTGGTACGTTGGTTACCTGAATACCTGTTTACCGATCCTGCCTACAAAGCCTGTCACCTACTTTATTATACGGGTATTACCCGTACCGCCAAAGGTATCTTGGCCGAGATCGTACGAGGCATGTTCCTCAACAGCGGATCGCACCTTCACCTGCTCAGTGAGATGAAGTCGCATGCACTGGATCTATTCGAGACGATTCAACAAGGTGATTTTGAGACCTACGGAAAGTTGGTTGGAAAGACATGGGCACAGAACAAAGCCCTCGATGCGGGCACGAATCCACCCGCCATCGAACAGATCATTCGCTTAATTCACCCCTATGCTTTAGGCTATAAGCTACCGGGTGCAGGAGGAGGAGGTTATCTGTATATCGTAGCTAAAGATCCAGAAGCAGCCGCACGCATTCGCCAGCTATTGACTGCCACCCCACCCAACGCAAACGCACGTTTTGTAGAAATGGGACTGTCTGGACAGGGATTGCAAATCAGCCGATCCTAATCCATCTAAAAGGTCAAAAAGTACCAATTAGTTGTTAATTGGTACATTATCTATGTGATTTGGAACATTTCGTTTCAAAGAGTTGTTGTATTTTTGCAAAGTTAATTTTTGAGGAAAAAAGATTGAATGGCTAAGAGAGTCTTATTTTTCATGTTTTTTTCGGTCATCGCTTTGGTAGCGAGAGGCCAGAATTATACTATTAAAGGGACGGTGACTGACTCCATCACAGGAGAACCCTTGCCTTATGTAGCAGTGTTACTAAAAGGAACCACCATCGGTGGGACAACAGATATAGATGGAAATTTCACTATCTCAACTTCCTCCAAGGTACGTACGATCCAGATTTCCTACTTAGGCTATACCGAGAAAGAGGTCAACTTCACGCCGGGAAAAGCCAGCAATTTGAAGGTACAGTTAGCACCCACCAGCATCGCCTTAGAGGAAGTGGTGATCAAACCGGGTAAAGAAAAGTATAAGAAAAAAGATAATCCGGCCGTCATCTTCATCAAGAATGCCATTGAACGACGGGAAAGCAACGATCCGAAGAATCACGATTATTTCCAATACGACCAATATGAGAAAATGGTTTTTGCCATGAACGACTATGAGGCGAAACCCAGTAAAAATGGCAAGCCCAGCAAGTTTGAGTTCTTGAATGACTTCGTTGATACATTGGAGATTGGAAAGACGATCTTACCGGTTTCTGAACGGGAGAAGTTGCAAACGGTTTACTACCGCAAAGATCCCAAGACCGAACGTCGGGTGGTAGCAGCGACAAAGGCTGCCGGTGTGGATGAGATCTTCTCCCGAGAGGGCATTTCTCAATTGCTCAACGAGGTGTTCCGGGAAGTAGATATTTTTCAGAATGACATTCCGCTCTTCCTCAACCGGTTCGTGAGTCCGATGTCCACGATGGGTCCCAACTTCTATAAGTATTATCTGTTGGACACCGTGGAGGTAGCGGGTACCCAGTGTGTGGATTTAGGTTTCGCACCGTTTACCCCAGAGACTTTTGGTTTTACAGGACACCTGTTCATCACGCTCGACTCCACCTTCTTCGTACAACGGGTGAAGCTGAACGTACCCAAGAAGATCAACCTCAACTTCGTAGGTGGCATGACCATCGAACAGACTTTCAATCGCGCTCCAGATGGTACACGTATCATCACCAAGGATGATATTCACGTGGATTTCAAGCTGAACGAGAAGTCAAAGGGTATGTATGCGCGTCGCTTAAATATCTACTCCAACCACACTTTTGACCAACCACAAAACATGGCGGTCTTTGAGGAAAGCAACCCTGTACTCATTCCGGATTCAGCTTACCGACGTTCGGAGGAGTATTGGGCAGCGAACCGACCGGATGGAGCTGGAGAGCGCAAGAAAAATACGGTGGAGATGTTGATGGAGAAACTGCGCTCCGTCCCCATCTTTTATATCACAGAGAAAATCGTGACGATCTTGACCTCTGGCTATGTGCAGACCAATAAGGAGAAAGATCTGAGCAAGTTTGAGTTTGGTCCGATGAACACCTATATCAGTGGTAATGCCATCGAGGGTGCCCGCTTCCGTGTAGGTGGAACCACGACAACCGCTTTCAACAAGCGCCTTTTCCTGGATGGTTATATGGCGTACGGAACCAAAGACCGTAAGCTGAAATATGACGGATTGGTGGAATACTCCTTCATCGATAAGAAGGATTACCGCAAGGAGTTCCCCGTTCATTCAGTTCGTTTAGAGTATATGTATGACATCAACCAGATCGGTCAGCAATACATGTACACCAACAAGGATAACATGTTCTTGGCATTTAAGCGTCAGAAAGATACCCGTGCCACTTACTTGCGCAACTTGGAACTGACCTATTACCGAGAGCATTACAACGGTTGGGCCTATGGTGCCGTTTTGCGTAATTACAAGGAATACAGCACTGGTTATGCGGCTTTTGACCGCATTGAAGCTGATGGCTCACTTAGCCCGCAAGACAACTACAAGATGACCTCAGTGGAATGGAAACTCCGTTTCGCCCCCAACGAGAAATTCTATCAGACACGTAACTACCGTTATCCCATCACCTTGGATGCGCCAGTCTTCACGTTGAACCACACCATGGCGTTCAAAGATGCGTTGGGTAGCTCTTACAATTACCAAAAGACCGAGTTTGGTATTCAGAAACGTTTCTGGTTCTCCGCATACGGTTATGTAGATATTTTGGCGAAAGCCGGCAAGGTATGGACTCAGGTTCCCTACCCCTTGCTGATCCTGCCCAACGCCAACCTCTCCTACTTGGTGCAACCGGAGTCTTACACCAACATGAACGCATTGGAGTTCATCAACGACCAGTATGCCTCATGGGATGTCACCTATTTCATGAATGGAGCCTTACTGAATCGTCTGCCGCTGATCAAGAAACTGAAATGGCGTGAGGTCTTCTCCTTCCGAGGTCTGTTTGGTGATCTGTCAGACAAGAATAATCCCTTCTTAGAGGAGAACCAAGGCAAAGGGCTATATGCCTTCCCGGTGGGCACCTATTTGATGGATCCAAAGAATCCCTATATGGAGGTGGGTGTCGGTATCGAGAACATCTTCAAGTTCCTGCGTCTGGATTACGTTTGGCGTCTGACCTACAAAGATCATCCCAGCATTCAGACCCGTGGTGTCCGTTTCATGATGAAGCTGACCTTCTAAAGGAAAGTGTTCATAGAGGAAATCCTAAAAGGCGGTGTGTCGTATACCATTGCGTTATGACACACCGCCTTTTAGCTTGCCCCTAATCGGGGTTTTTCGTTAGTTTGTGGAAACGTCCGTAGAGCAAGAGTCCTAATAGGGTCAAACTAAGCGGGAAACCACTCCAAATGCCAATCGGTCCCCAGCCCAATACAAAGCCACAGATATAAGCAATAGGTAAAGCCATTCCAAAATGACAGAGAAAAGCCATCCAAGCCATATAGTTCACATCGGATAAACCACGAAGCGCATTCGCAAAAACAATCTGCAAACCATCTCCTACCTGATAGAGGATGACCGACCAACAGAGCAAGGCCACCAAATGCACCACCTCTTCCTCATTGGTGAACAAGTATCCTATCCGCTCCCGAAAGAGAAAGATCGAAAACATCACCACCACCGCGACAGCCAAGATCAAATGGAAGCCAGCAAACGTAGCTCGACGTACATTTAGCAGATCATTCCATTGCCGAAACTGGCTCACTCGTATGGTTACAGCTGCCGCTATACCATAGTAGATCATGAACCCCAAGGTGGTAATCACCCCAACCACTTGATGAGCCGCTAAAGCTGCACTACCGATCCATCCCATCATAATGACACTCAGATTAAAAGAGCCACTTTCTACGCCCATTTGAAACCCAACAGGTAATCCAAAATGAAGCAGTTTTCGAAGGTTCGCACGATTAACCCTTCCCGCAACAAATCCCACTCGATAAGCCGCATACTTCGGCTTAAACATAAACAGGCCTATAAAAGCAACCAGCGCCACTGTTCTACTCAACAAAGTTGAGACACCAGCGCCCACCAATCCCCACTCCGGCGCACCCCAATGGCCATAGATCAACACATAATTACCCAAAATATTCAGCACATTGGTACTCAGCATAATCCACATAGGGGTCAACGTATCGGTCGTACCATCGCTGAACTGCTTGAATGCATTGAACTCCATCGTGATGAACACCGAGAAAAGCTGCAAGATATAATAGGGCACAATGTAAGGTATCAACTCCTCCGGCTGATGCAATTGCTCCAGATTACAAAGGAGTAACAGCATAATCAAGCTCAACACGAGGCCCATGGCCCCATTGATAAATAGGCTGTTTTTCAATACCTCACCCGCTTTTTGCAGTTGTTTCTCTGCAAACAAACCACCGATAATTGGGGTTAATCCATAACTGAATCCCAGACCAAACAGGAAAGTCAGATTGAAGAAATTATTAACAAAAGAGGCAGCCGCTAACTCGATAGAGCTATGGTGCCCCATCATGATGTTATCAGCAAACCCCACAATAATAATCCCCAACTGCCCGAGCATGATGGGGATTCCTAAGTGGATAATCTTTTTGTAGTGGAGTTGATAAGCTGCTATCCGAGACATCCTTATACAATCTCTATGCGCTGAATCACTATATTCTCCAAAGGACGATCCTGCTTATTCGTCTTCACCGACTGAATGGCATCAATCACCTCCAGTCCCTCTTCTACCTCACCATATACCGTATATTGGTTATCCAAGAAGGGCACACCACCCACGGTCTGGTAAGCCTCCCTAAGCTCCTTAGGCAGTTTCACCTCCTCTTTGCGCTGCTCCACCTCCAATTCAGTCTTACCGATCAAGGTATCACGCAAGATGGCCAGCTCCTCCTTCTCTCCATTACGATAGAGACGCATGATCTCTGGTTTGTGTTCCTGCTGCAACCGGTTGAAGATCTCTTGCGCTAACCGACGCTCCAACTGCTTTTCCATCTGGTTCAATTCTTGCTCTTTGTATTTTTTACCCGTCACAATATAAAACTGAGAAGCAGAAGAAGCTTTTTCTGGATTCACCTCGTCACCCGTACGAGCGGCACAGAGTGCCCCCTTCTTATGGAAATAACGAGGATAGCGGAACTCCGCAGGCACTGTATACCCCAGATCTCCGGCACCCAATGATTTGTTCATAGGGGCATTCTTCGAGGTCACATCGCCACCTTGAATCATAAAATCCTTGATGACCCGATGAAACAACAGGCCGTCATACTGTCCCTCACACACCAGCTTAAGAAAATTATCCCGATGCAAGGGCGTGTCATTATACAATCTCAACTTGATATCACCTTTGTTCGTGTGCATGATCACACGAACCTCTGCTTGATTATCCATTGTTTCTCTTCAATTTATTAGCTTTATTTCTCAATGATTTTCATCGTCTTGATCGCAATATTCTTGGTCGGGCGATCCTCCTCGTTGGTATCCACAAATTGAATTTTGTCAACCACCTTCATGCCTTCAATCACCTGACCAAAGACGGTATAGTTCCCATCCAAATGGGGCGCCCCACCCTCCAACATATAGGCTTTCCGCTGCTCCTCAGTAAGTGTAATGCCCTTCTCTGCTTCCATCTTGTTCAACTCCATTTCTGTATAATATTTACCAGTGACAATATAGAATTGATTGGGCGAAGAGGCCTTCTCTGGATTTTCATCATCTGGCATACGGGCAGCGCATAACGCTCCCCGGCGATGAAAATACTGAGGATAGACGAATTCTGCAGGCAGGGTGTAATCTAATTCACCATCACCTAAATGTTTATCCATGGGGGCATCTTTAGAGTTGATGTCACCACCTTGGATCATGAATTGCTTGATCACTCGATGGAACAGCAACCCATCATAGAGATGCTCCTTCACATGCTTAATAAAGTTGTCCCGATGCTTAGGAGTCTCGTCAAACAGTTTCACCTTGATTTTCCCCTTATCTGTCTCTATCAGCACCAAGGTTTCTTTCTCCTGTGCGTGCATAGGGAAAAGTGACAACAGTAATAGCCACATTGCCCCTATCGAAAGTAGTCGTCTCATATTCGATCTGCTCTTTTGAATTAGGTAGCAAAAGTACGTAATATTTCTCATTTCCACAGGTCTTCCTATGAAAAAGCACATGCTTTCACCTACAAAAGAAATTCAATCAAGAAACGGCTTTGCCTGTTAGCCTATACTCACGCGGGGTCATACCTGTATGCTGACGGAAATATTTATTGAAGAAAGAGAGATTTGTAAAACCCAGAGAATAGGCGATTTCTTTCACACTCAAGGTGGTCTCACGCAGTTGGGCTTTCGCATCCATGATCAATATTGAGGAAATGATCTCTAAAGGAGTCAAACCTATTGCCTTCTTTATTGTTGTGCAAAAATGAGGCAAAGAGAGCGATAGCTGTTCAGCATAAAAAGAAACACTGTGTTGTTTCGTGTAATTTTCAACTACCAATTGCACAAAACGACGGTATATTTCATACTTACGGGTATGCGAATCATCATCCCAATGCACATCTCGTTTGTATAATTCGGCTGTACTCTGCATGAAAATCGTCATATAAGCAATCACCAAATTCTTATTGACAGCTCCTTGAGAAGAAAGACGAGACGCACGCACAAGCAAATGATAGCCATCCAAATAAAGTTGTGCCATCGTCTCATCCAGGTGGATGACGGGACGATCGGTAATCATGGGTAGCACATTCATTGTCGATTTGATGAAATTCACATCGTTCATAAACGCCGCAGAAAAACCAGCCATATAAAAAAGCACATCATCAGAAATAGCATCGAACTGGATAAATGTATTCGGGACAAGTGTCAAGAAATCATGCGATTGTATAGTGTATGAGGTCAGGTTAATAGACAGCTTCACCGATCCACGCACACAAAGTATGAACAAACCGGATTTCACCTTGTATGGCAATCTTCCGTATTTACTCAAACGTTCCTTCGTGATACTATCACTAACTGCGAAATCGCTTATAAACTCAAATGTCATCTCTTCACTTTTCATAAATTTAGCCAATCGAGCATTCAAATATAGATATTATCAAAATATTAATACTCAATCTGATAAAAATAGAACATAGAAACAAAGGAATAGAGAGTTTGCCTATGCAAATTTCAGAAAAAGTCTGTATATTTGTCACAAAAAACAACTAATACCATTTATTAAAAATTGTTCATATGAAGACAAAACCCTTCTTAAGCTTTTGGCAGATTTGGAATCTGACATTCGGCTTTTTGGGCATCCAGTTTGGCTTTGCCCTGCAAAACGCAAACTCAAGCCGTATCCTGCAAATTTATGGTGCGGATGTTGAGCAGTTATCTCTCTTTTGGTTGGCCGCTCCGCTAACAGGTATGATTATCCAGCCGATCATTGGCCACTATTCCGATCAAACCTGGTGTAAGTTAGGTCGCAGACGCCCCTTCTTCTTAGTGGGTGCTATCTTGACTACCATTGCCTTGATCTTAATGCCCAATGCCGGTCTTTTCCTCTCCCCTGGTCAGGAAGTAGCCATTCTCTCTCCTGTATTGATTGGAGCGGGTATGCTGATGATCATGGATGCTTCTATCAACATCACCATGGAACCTTTCCGTGCTTTGGTCGGTGATATGTTGCCCGATGAACAGCACACGACAGGATTCTCCATTCAGACTTTTCTGATTGGTATTGGTGCGGTAGTTGGCTCTTTACTCCCCAGCATCATGCACAACATTTTTGGATTCAGCAACACGGCTTTGGTAGGAGAAGTCGCAGATAATGTGAAATATGCATTTTATACCGGTGCAGGAATCTTGCTTTGCAGTGTGCTATGGACAATCTGCAAGACCAAGGAGTACTCTCCAGAGGAGATGGCCGAGTTCCGACTTTCCGGTGGAGAAATGATCGAGAAACGGAATACCAGCAATGGATTCATGGAGATTCTGCATGATATTCTGCACATGCCGAAAATTATGCTACAATTGGGACTTTGCCAATTCTTCGCTTGGTTTGCTCTTTATTCCATGTGGGTCTATTCTACCCCGGCCGTAGCAGAGCATGTCTATGGCGCAACGGACCCGGCTTCCGCTGATTACGCCTTAGCAGGAGACGAAGTAGGCCAACTATTCAGTGTCTATAACTTCGTGGCGATGCTCTTTGCCTTGCTCTTAATACCGATCGCAAAAAAGATAGGACGCAAGCTAACGCATGCACTCTGCCTCAGCTTAGGTGGTATAGGATTGGTTTCACTCTATTTCTTGGATAACACAACAGCCATGTATGGTTCGATGATCGGTATCGGTATAGCTTGGGCCAGCATCTTAGCGATGCCCTACGCCATCTTGTCAGATAGCCTTCCCGCAGATAAGATGGGAACCTACATGGGGATCTTCAATTTCTTCATCACTATCCCTCAAATTACCAACGGATTAGTACACGGCTGGATTGTTCGAGAGTTCTATCAGGGCCATGCCGTTTATGCGTTACTGACAGGAGGTATCTTCCTCTTCTTCGCTGCATTGGCGGTTTCTGTAGTGAAAGAAAAGAAATTTGCGCAAAAAGCGTAATAGCAAGGATTGACAAAAAATGGGGCTGTTCAACACCGGTTTGAGCAGCCCCATATATATTTAACGTGAGTTCGACGAATTATAATTGATTGAAAAGTTGATGATTAGCGAGAATTGTTGCAACTTTATAGTGTTCTATTACAAAGCATTATAAGCAACAATCGCTATGATCACCGAAGACAAAATTACGGAATTGTTTTGTATGGCAGATGATTTTTGCCGGTTTTTTGACGCCATGATGGCGAAATATACGTTGAGATCAGCCAAGAAGCGGCGTTACCACCGCGACTCAACCCTTTGCAAGGCAGAAGTCATGCTCATCATGATACTGTTCCATGACTCAGGCTACCGCTGCCTGAAACATTTCCCAGGTGACGTGGATGACAGGAAACCTTTGGAATACGAGAAATTCATCGGGCTCATCTATGGCAAATTGATCGCGGACAAAGGCTATATCGGAAGGAATCTCTTCCAGCGGCTGTTCGTGGATGGC
>JALFJR010000018.1 GCA_022775005.1 Parabacteroides sp. | reverse complement strand
GAGGGCAATCCCTCCGGACGTAATGGATCCATCTTTTTCAGTCGGTCGTATGTGTTCACTTGCGGGAAGGTGTGATAGATCATCACCAATCCGGAGAGGAACCATACGAGAAACAAGATGCTAAGCAGTGTGCCCAGCACCTTGTGGATCCATAGCATGAGCTTGGTAAATGCAACCATAATAAGATTTGTTATAGAATAGTTGTCATGAAAAAAGGCTTACATTTTATAGGATATAGCTACTTGGAAGTTGCGTGGCATACTGGGCACCAACTGCTGTCCCAAAGCCTGATTGTAGTAATGATTATCAAACAGGTTGTTGAGGTTGAAGGTCAGGTGCACGTTGTTGCGCAAGAGGTATGACAGGCCGAAATCGGTGATCCAGTAGGCATCAAACCAAGTGCTATTGGCCGTATTTCGATAAACTTTACCCGTATAACTGCTACTTAAGTGAAACTCCAAGTCCTTGAAAAGGCCGCGAGGGATGGTGTAGCTACCGTAGGCATAGAAGTTCTGGTTCGGGATGTTGGCCTGCCAGTTGCCTTGGGTGCTGTTGAGGTTCTCCTTCGTGGCTGTGGGATCATTGCCATAAACGGCCTCAGCCAGCACTTTATCTTTCACCTCCGCCATCTCTCGGATCTTGGAATCGTTGAATCCGTAACCCAATGTGAGTACTAAAGTGCTGGTGGGCGAGAAGGTAACATCGAAGTCGAAACCTTTGGAGTCTTGTGCGCCCACCTGTCCGATTACACGCATGGTGGTCATCTCGCCATTCACCTCCTCTTGGTACTTGCTGGTCAGCGTTGCCGTACTGTTCATCTTGCGGATGTAGAACAGGCTGGCGTTGGCCGTCAACCACTGGTTGAGCTGATACTTCACGCCAACCTCGGCTTGGTAACCCTTCTCCGGCTTGAATACCTCCTCGTTTTTCGTCGGGGTGAAACGCTCACCGTTGGCATCCACATAGACTACGTTGTCTTGGTAGAAGGTGCGGATTGGCTTGAAGAAAGAGGCGAAAGAGGCATAGAGCGACGTGTTGGGGTGGGGCAGATAAACCGCACCAAAACGATAGGTCAATGCCCGGTTCTTAATCCGATTGAAGGTGCCATGCTCTTCGTACTCGCGTTTGCCGGATGGCGTAGTAGCAGAGGCTGACATGTAACGGAAGAAGTCGTAACGCAGGGCGGCAAGTACCTTCCAATGCTCTCCTAACTCCAAGAGGTCTTGGGCGTAGAGGCTGTTGGCGTAGTGATGTGTCACGGTCGCCTTCGAGAATTGGCTGGTCATGTAGCCCATACTGTGCGGGTCATATACGGAGACATGCGAGTAGAGACCCGGTCCCTGCACATCCACACCTAAATTGTAGCCACTATAACTGGTTCGGTTAAGTGCCACTAACGACCATCCTCCCATGTAGTTGTGACGAATCTCGCCGGTCGTGGCCTTGCCGCTCAGCTCCAAAGCGTTGCTGATGGTCTTGGCGATGTGCGAGAACCGCAGCGGATAGGAGAGGTAAACCGTATCGAGGCAGATGTAGCGTTTCTTGCCGCTCTTCATATAATAATGGTCATAGATGGGGTCGTCGCTCTCCAAATAATCCAATGCCTCCGTGCCGAAATAGTTGATGTCATCACTCGTGAAAGAGAGACGATCCATCAGCTTCATGCCGTTGTCGAAGGTGTGAGTATATTGTCCGCTGACGTTCCAGCTATGGTTCTTCATGAAGTCGGACTCGTTGTTGTAACGTGCCTCCCGATCCAAGCCGGGCAGCATGTCGTTCTTATGCAGATAAAGTTGATCGTTGGAGGTGTTATAGACATCGTTGGCCATCAGGTCGGGCAGACCAATCTCCGTGCCGTAGAAGTCGCGGCTGAATCCACCTCGAACGCCCAATACATCGTTGCTGCTCAATTTCGCTTCTAACGCCAAGTAGCCGGAGAAGCGACTGTTGCCATTGTTGCGCCAACCCTCTTGGTCGGAGTAGTTCACATTGGCATAATAGTTCACGGGGCCAATCAATTTGCCTCCCATGCCTAATGTCGCTTCCTTGTTTTCATAGCTGCCATACGCTAAGCGAGCGTTGACCGTAGGCTTTGCGCTGGGCGATTTACGTACGATGTTGAGGATGCCACCTACAGCGGAGTGGCCATAGAGCACGGAGGCTGGGCCTTTCAGCAATTCAATAGACTCTACACTCGACAGGTCGCCGATAGGGTAGGAGTTGTTAATGGCCGAACGCTCGTCACGCACGCCATCGACCATCATCACCGCATGGTCGAAACCACGTACGGAGATCTGCTGGAAAGCACCGTAGCTGGTTTGGATGCGGATGCCCGGCATGAAGCGGACAGCGTCTTGCATGTTGCGAATGCCGCGCAGCTCCAGGCTGGTAGCGTTGAGGTTGCTCACTGAGATGGGCAGGTAGGTCATAGGCACGTCTAATTTCGTGATTTGAGGGCGTGCTTTGTAATGCGCAGTGGTCACTACCTCCTGTAAGTTGAAGGTGGTATCTGCGAAGTTGGTATATGCTTTTTTCTCTTGGGCTTGTGCGAAGAAGATCGACAGGCAAGCCAACGGAATCAGTTTCGTGATTGTTCTCATATTACGATTCTTGATAGATAAGTGGTTTTACTGATTATTTTGGATAAAAGCCTTCTTCTCCTCCGCTGCACTGCGCCAAGGAGCGGTTGCGGCCGCTTGAGCGTGCTCGATAAACAGTTTCCGGATCGCTTCATTCTCGCCTAAGCCCTCCATCAGAGGCTCCACCTCATAGCCCTTGGCTGTTAAAGCCTCTTTCCACTCCACGGCAATGTCGTTGTTGGCATGATCGCCTGCGACGAAGAGGAAAGGAATCAAACGGATCTTCTTACGTCCGGAAGCTTTGACCAAGGCCTCTGCCGTCTCCATCGTGGGGTAGCCCTCGATTGTCGCCACATGCATATCCGCATGGCCAGTGGCCTTCAACATGTAATCCAACATGGCATATTGAGCGGTGTTTGGGGAGGAGGTGCCGTGTCCCACGAAGATTGTTGCGCCTCCCTCCAATGCTTTGGGAGCCAGAGCCTCTACGACACGCTCATAATCCGCTGGGCTGTACAGTAACGGTTTGCCGATCCGGATTTGCTTGAAATGGGCACTCATCTGCTCCACCTCCTGACGCAGGACGGTGATCTCCGTGCCGTCGATGATGTTTGACGATTGCACCAGTACATGCGTGAACCCTTCTTGCTGGAGTGCCTGCAACGCCTCCACCGGATTCTGCTTCTCGATACCTCTTGCCTTCAACCGTTTGATCACGATGCGTGAGGTATAGGCCTCCCGTTGTTCTATGCCGGGAAAAGCTTCCCGCATCGCTTCGTTGAGCGCTTCATACGTTTTCACCCTCGTCTCGTCGTAGGTCGAGCCGAAATGTACCATCAAAACAGCGCCCTTCTCTCCAGGACGCAAATGGCCGAATAGCGCATCTTCCGCCTTCGGCAAGGCTTGCGCACCTATGCAAAAGCATAAAGCAAGCCACATGAAAAAATACTTCTTCATTGTATAAATATGCTGTTTTGTAAAAATAGTCCTGACCCCGGGATTATCGTTTTACTTTACAGCTTAGGCAGGTTTCCTGACTTTCCCTTGGAGAGTTCGCCTTCCCGTCTGCCGTTGGGCAGACAGTGGCAAAAGAGTGGATAACTCTCCACCTCATTTAGGGATTTACAGTAGCGGGCACTGTTCCGGATTCACACCGGATTCCCTCTTCATGCTCCTCTTGTTTGCCTAAGAGGAAGCATCACCTAAGCGGTGGCAAAGGTAGAAAAAGTTTGACAACTTCCCCAGTTAGACAAAAATTTTTTCTCTGTTAAGGAAAAATAGTTGC
This sequence comes from Parabacteroides sp., assembly GCA_022775005.1. Lineage (GTDB taxonomy): Bacteria > Bacteroidota > Bacteroidia > Bacteroidales > Tannerellaceae > Parabacteroides. The sequence goes on along the minus strand of JALFJR010000018.1, from coordinate 4,212 downwards.
GCAATGGGTGAAATGGGATGGCACGCCACCCCGAAAGGAATGGCCATGAAAAGGCGTGGTCAGAACGACTGCTCGTCGATGACCTCGCCATCCTTATCCACTGCCCGCCAATGCACGATGTTTCGAGCCTCTGAGGAGATAGTCACGCCACATTTGGTCGCGGTGCGTCCGTCGGCTTCGTAGGGAATGGCATAGCCCTTGGAGTCTATCTGAGCCAAGGCCTGATCCACGGTGCCGTCCACCTTCAGTTCGAGGACATAGATGTCGTTCCGGGTCTTGATCACCACGTCGGCCCGCCCCAGCACGCTCTTCACCTCCGTGTCCACCTTGCTGTTGAGCAGGGAGAACACCACATACATCAGCAGTTTGTAGAACGATTCCTTTTTCTTCTTCGCCATCCACTCCTTGCGGGTGATGATGTCGTAGGGCAAGGAGGCGATGTAGGCGCGGAGTTCGGTCAGTGCAGCCGGAAGGTCGCCCCGCTTCAGCGCGCGAGCCATGGCAAGAATGGTGGCATTTCTGTCCCAATCGGATATATCCATCAAATAGTTTGTCAAGCTATATACCATGCCTTGGCGCACCTCGTAGTTGGGGAAATGCAGTACATATACATCATCCTCCTTATTATAATAATCAATGGTCAAATAGCCGCTCTGATACAGCATCGGGACAGGTGTCGAGGCGTTTTCACAGGGCACATTGAAATCCTCCAACGACACCTCCACGCCATCGAAGTCAAGCGGGTTGAAGCTGGGGAAACGTTTGAGATGCTCAATGAGCGATGCCGATGTGCCCGACTCAAACCAGTAGTGTCTTGTTGCCCTGTCGTTGAGTGCATTCAAAAGGCTATAGGGGGCATATACATCCTGACTGTTCTCGGAGAAATGATAGCCGTCATAGTTCTTCTTGAGCACGGCGTATGCCTCATCTATGCTGATGCCAAGACCTTCGGCATATTCCTCCACACAAGGACGCAAGACGGTGTTGAGCTCTTCTTGGGTAATGCCACACAGACCTGAATAGTCGTCAAACATGGATATTTGTTTCAGGTTGTTCAGCTCCGAGAAGATGCTCATCTGGGAAAACTTCGTCACTCCAGTGATAAATACAAACTTCAGATAGGCACCCTCGTCCTTCAGCACCTGATAGAACTCGCGGAGCATCATGCGCATGGCTTCCAACTGCTCTGTGTCGTAGAGCAATCGCATCGCAGGCGAATCGTATTCGTCGAGGATAACGACCACACGCTCGCCCGTTTGCTTGTTTGCATTGTGGATAAGGTCACGAAAACGGTCACCTGGAGTTATAGACAGCGGGTCGCATCCATAAATGCGCTCGTAACCACGAATCATCGTCTCTAACTTTGACTTCGCCTCGCTCACCTTAAGGTTCTTCAGCCCACTCATGGTGAAATGCAGCACAGGGTAGGTCTTCCATTCCTGCTCCAAGTCCATGATTTTCAATCCCTCAAACAGCTCTTTCTGGCCTTGGAAATAAGCCTTGAAAGTATTGCATAGCAACGACTTGCCGAAACGACGGGGACGGGCGAGGAAGACATATTTATATTTATCGACAAGGTCAAACATGAAGTCGGTCTTGTCAACATACACTTTGCCATCTTCACGAATTTGCTGAAACTGGTCAGTATCTACGGGGTACTTGAATCGGCTCATATCGTCAGTATTTTATCAAAAATACACTTGTCACGCTCCAAAAGTACGAAAGCCAAACGATACTTCCAAGAAATAGAGCAGAAATGGTTCAGCCGATATGTCAAGCGGATAACTATTTTTTTTGAAAAATAGGAGACCAATATCGTTTGGCAAGGGGGATATATATAATTTCAAGCAGGTAACAGGTAACAAGGTAACATTTTAAGTGCGGTAAGCGTGAAGTATAAGAGTTTCGGATTTAGGTTTTATGCAGTCTGAGCGATCAGTTGCATGGCCTTGAGCCTGCGGTTATCCCGTATAATTTGCTCCATCAATTCGTTCTCGTCAATGGTAAAAATCTCAGCCACGATTGCTATAACATCAATAATGATTGACTAGATCTTTTCCACTACGGTGAGCTCGTGTACGCCTTCATATATATCGGCGAACAATCCTCCAATGGTCTCTTCACCATGCTCTTCAGGCGCTCAAGCTTGGATACGAAATACTCTTCCTTGCGTTTTTCGGTCTGGCAGTCGCTGTCACGCTTGCGGTTGTAGCGCCTCTCGCGCTGCCGGGCCGTAAGACCTTGTTCCTTGCCATCGACCTTCCCTCTCTCGCCGTGAATCGAGAAGTCCACGACAAATTGCGAGCGGCCGTCGCTCCAGCACAGGGCCAGCAGCTTGTAGCCGAGAATGCACCGCTGAAACACGTGCGAGAATATCTTGCCAATACACTCCATCCGCAATCCGGTCTTCGGCAGGTCGGAATCATCCACAATAAGCACTGCCGGAAGATGGCTCTTTTGATAGTCTTTCCTTATGGTCACGGCCTTGATGAGATGACAGGCGATGTGCCAGATGATGTTGCGCCAGTCTATATTGTCCTTGGCCATAAACGAATAGAGTAGGTCCTTCTTACCCCCGAACAGTTTCGAGATTGACGATCCGGCATAATGAGAAAAACCCGGGACGGCCATAAACGGCAGAATCAATATGATCTGGAAAAGTTGAAGGTTGGTAAGCTGACAGTTCTCACGTTTTTTCCCTCCGAGATCTTTGTCTGAAATCCTCATCCCCTCAAGGAGGGTCATAAACTTGGAAAATGCGGGATTGATTCGTTTTCCCGTGAAAAAGTTGCGGATCTCCGATGGAATATTTGTAATTTTGCTCATGGCTTTGAGTGATTGTAATTAGTTGTTTGGGCACCTCTAAATTACTAAATTTCCGTGACATACGGAAATCCTCAAAGCCTTTTTTATGCCCAAATCTATCCTCTCAACCTAAATCCGAAACTTGAGTAAATTATAATTATGAGATGCTACGTGCTTTTGTTCAATATACCCTAAACGTCGATTTAAATGCGCCTGTGATAAAGGATTTAGTTGAAAAGTATAAGGATATAGAACAATTTAATAGGAGCATAACAGATAAATACGTTGCAATATGTAAACGCTTTTAATATTTGAATTTAGCCGTTTATGTAGAATGAAGGTGTGCAAACAAACAGACCCTGAAAAGGGTCTCACCCCCGTTAACCGCAATGTCAAAGACTTGCGGATGGCCAGATGACTCCTATACATCCGACCCCAACGGGGTCGAACCATATAATCTGTAGAAAGGTTCGACCTCCGTTGGGGTCGTGGATTGGGAAGGCACTTCGACCCGCACATTGTATCATGTGCGGTTACTTGAAGTTCGACTCCCGTTGGGGTCGATGGCTCGTCGTTATTCTGAATCTTAGCAAATCCTCTCTTTTTTAATGAACTGTGTGCTTGATCACTGAAAATAATCCTTATTTTTGCCACGAGAGTTTTACGAAAGATAAATAGATAAAGTATTGGAAAAGAAACATAACTGTCAGCAGTGCCCACTGAGGCGGCGATACGACCGTTCACCCAAGTCATTGTTGGGTCGTTTTTGGCGATGGCACATCAATTTCTGTCCGGGATGGAAAGCCTATTTCCTGTCGCTGAGCGAAGAGGAACGGCATGTATTGAGAAAGCAATACGCTTTTCATAAGCCTCAAATCCGCAACTAAGTCCTTCATCGTCCTATTTACGTGTACACGTTCTCTCATTACTGAATTATTAGATAAATTGAGGCTGAAATACCCACTTCTGCCTACAATACCCCCTTACCCCACAATGCGACTTGAGACAATACGCAGTATCATACCCATAAGTTGTAGTCGTCATCCAAAATCAGTCTGGAATACATCTGCGTAAGCATTATTACAGGTATAGATATTCAGCACATACCACCTTGATGTTCTGATCCATTTGGCTGGTACAGAGACAAATCTGAAGACAAACGCTTTTATGCGACTTGTTTTATTGGGTCCGAACCTCTTTACGTCAAGTCTTTGGATAATGACCTTGTAGAAGTTACGGATAAGTGCTGTAAGAAGAAGGAACACTGTGTTCTCTGCCATGAAGGATTTGGGCAATCTGGACCATCCGAAACCATTGTTCATGTCATCGAAGATGCGCTCCTTTCCTCCGCGGAGGTTATAGAACTCGACAATCTCTCTTACGGAAGGCTCGTAGTCGTTGGTCAGG
>JALFJR010000072.1 GCA_022775005.1 Parabacteroides sp. | reverse complement strand
TATATTTAATTAAGAAAGGGTGTGCGATTGGAATTAATTCCTGTTGCACACCCTTTCTTGTCGTATTTGTTGTCGGTATAATTACTACTGTTGGCCCTCAACGGTCACATTCTTATTGATTTTTGTGACAAGACCTTGAAGCACTTTGCCTGGTCCTAACTCAATAAAGTGAGTGGCACCATCTGCAATCATGTGCTGTACGCTTTGTGTCCAACGGACAGGTGCTGTCAGCTGTGCGATTAAGTTCGCTTTGATCACCTCTGGACCTGTCTCACCCTTCGTACTCACGTTTTGATAAACCGGACACTTGGGTGCGTTGAAAGTGGTGCTTTCGATAGCAGCGGCCAATTCGGCACGGGCAGGCTCCATCAGCGGAGAGTGGAAAGCGCCACCCACTTTCAGCTTTAGTGCACGTTTTGCGCCGGCAGCCAATAATTGCTCACAAGCAGCGTCGATACCTGGAATAGAACCTGAGATCACGAGTTGACCCGGACAGTTGTAATTCGCACAAACAACTACCTCATTCTCTATGCTGGCACAGATTTCCTCAACTTTTTCATCGGGCAAAGCCAATACAGCGGCCATAGTAGAGGGTGTAGCCTCACAGGCCTTCTGCATCGCTTGGGCACGCTTGGAAACCAATACCAAACCATCCTCAAAAGAGAGGGCACCTGCGGCTACGAGGGCAGAAAACTCACCGAGGGAGTGGCCTGCTGTCATGTCGGGCTGAAAAGCATCACCCAATGTTTTTGCTAAAATCACGGAATGGAGGAAAACGGCAGGCTGTGTGACTTTTGTCTGTTTAAGATCCTCATCCGTACCAGTAAACATCAAGTCTGTGATGCGGAATCCCAAGATCTCATTCGCTTTCTCAAATAGCTCTTTGGCAAGGGGATTCTCTTCGTAAAGGGCTTTACCCATACCTACGAATTGCGCTCCTTGGCCAGGAAACACATAAGCTTTCATCTTTCTAATAATTTTCTAATTTCAGATTTTTAATACCGCGCAAAGGTAATAAAATTGCGTTTACAGGGCTACTTTTCATAACAAATTGTATCTTTGCCCCCGTTCAAGGAGGAACTATTAACATTTTAATTAAAGCATAAAAGTATAATTGTCATGAATGAATTACTGTTTATTGGAAATTTAGGAACAGGTGAGATTATTATTATTGCAATCATCGTTTTGTTGCTCTTCGGTGGCAAGAAGATCCCTGAGTTGATGAAGGGTATTGGTAAGGGCGTGAAGAACTTCAAGGACGGTGTGAAAGGATTAGAGGACGACATCAAGCTCGACGATACGGACACAGATAAGAAGTAAGGCGGAAGATGCAACAAGATGAGATGTCTTTCTGGGACCACCTGGAAGAGCTGCGCTGGACGTTATTCCGATCTATTTTAGCCCTCTTCGTTTTTGCGATAGCGGGCTTCTCGGTGATGCCTTGGCTGTTCGACCATGTGATCATGGCGCCATGCTCTTCCGATTTCATCCTTTATAGGGAGTTGTGCAAAATCAGTGAGCATTTACCTTTCTTGCCCGACTTCTGCAATGATGATTACCATGTGGATATTGTCAACATCAAATTGGCGTCCCAGTTTTTCACGCACATGACCAGTTCGTTCTGGCTGGCACTGTTGCTAACTTTTCCCTACTTGATGTGGGAAGTGTGGAAGTTTATCAGTCCAGCGCTATACGAGAACGAAAAGAAAAACGTACGTTGGGTATTTCTTTTTGGCACACTAATGTTTTTTGTGGGGTGTGCTGTGGGGTATTTTCTGGTTTTCCCGATGACGCTGCGTTTCTTGGCCACTTACGAATTGAGTGCCATGATTACGGAGCAGGTGTCATTAGATTCCTACATGGATAATTTCCTGATGTTGATTTTTGTGATGGGAATAGTGTTCGAGATGCCATTACTCTCGTGGTTGTTGTCGCAGTTGGGTCTGCTCAACCGTTCTTTTTTCCACAAATACAGACGGCATGCGATCGTTGGCTTGTTGGTTGCCGCAGCATTTATCACGCCGAGTGGTGATCCATTCACGTTGAGCGTCGTGTTCTTCCCGCTTTATGGCCTCTATGAGTTGAGTGCTTTCTTTGTGAAGAGAGCGCCTGAGGAAGAGGAGGAAGTGGCTGAAGCCTGACCTTATAGCGTATTTTGAGTTTTGGGTTTTAAGTACTTTGGGACTTAAATCCCAAAACTCTACATTATTTATTAAGATTCCAAACTAATAATTGATTGTTGACGACATGAAACACATGCTTTCGGGGATATGTTGCTTGGGACTGTTACTGTCTTGCGCCCCTAATCAGACAACGCAACAGCAAACGGCCGATTTGGCGGGCGTGGTAAACCCGATGATCGGTACAGACTTCACGGGAAATACCTATCCGGGTGCGCAAGTGCCTTTTGGCATGGTGCAGTTGAGTCCTGATAATGGATTGCCTGGCTGGGATCGAATCTCAGGTTATTTCTATCCGGATTCTACGATCGCTGGCTTCAGCCATACGCACCTTTCGGGAACCGGTGCGGGCGATCTCTATGATATTCTTTTCATGCCTGTCACTCGCCCTTACAAGGAGGCGGAGGGGCCCTTAGGCATCTATTCCAGTTTCTCACACGATGAGGAGAGTGCTTCAGCCGGCTACTACCGGGTGCGCTTGAAAGACTACGACATCTTGGCCGAGTTGACGGCTACTGAGCGTTGCGGCGTGCAGCGTTACACCTTTCCGGAGGCGGATGCCTCTATCTTCTTGAACTTGAAGAAGGCGATGAACTGGGACTATACCTTGGATTCACGGATCGAGGTGGTCGATTCAGTGACGATTCGTGGTTATCGCTTCTCGCAGGGCTGGAGCCCCAAGCAGCATGTCTATTTCGAGACCCGTTTCTCAAGACCTTTTGAGGCGATGCAGTTAGATACGACAGCGATTGCGACCAAAGATCGTGGACGCATCGGCACGGCGACAATCGCTCGCTTCGATTTCAAGACGTCGAAAGATGAGCAGATTGTAGTAGTGACCGCTTTATCCGGTGTCAGTGCTGAGGGTGCACATAAGAACCTTGTGGCTGAGGCGAAGGATTTGGACTTTGAGGGTTATAGAAATCGTGCAGCCGAAGTTTGGAACAAGGAGTTAGCCAAGATCGAGGTGAAAGGTGGCACGTCTGACGACCGGGTGAACTTCTACACGGCGCTCTATCACTCGATGATCGCCCCGACAATCTATAGTGATGTGGACGGTGCTTATTTTGGTCCCGATGGGCAGACCCATGCAGGCGAGGGCCATACGAATTACTCCACTTTCTCTTTGTGGGACACTTACCGGGCGGCTCATCCGTTATTTACCTATACACAGCCACAGCGAGCCAATGATATGATCAAGGGCTTCTTGAAGTTCTATGAGCAACATGGGGCATTGCCGCTTTGGAATCTGTATGGTTGGGAAACCGACATGATGATTGGCTACCACGCTGTCCCCGTGATTGTGGATGCTTATCTAAAGGGAATAGGTGATTTCGATGCGGAGAAGGCATTGGAGGCTTGTGTGGCTTCTGCGAATCGGGATGACTACCGAGGCATTGGAGAGTATAAGCGGTTGGGCTATGTGCCGGCTTATAGCGATCCGAAGAAGTGGGAGAGTTGGTCCCTTTCCAAGACCTTAGAGTATGCGTACGACGATTATTGCATCGCTCGCATGGCTGAGAAGATGGGCAAGGCGGAGATCGCCAAGGAGTTTTATGCCCGTTCGCAGAATTATCGTAACGTCTATAACCCTGCTACCAGTTTCTTCCAGCCGAGGGATGAACAGGGTCGCTTTAATCCGAAGTTCAATCCCGATGAATATACCGAGGATATTTGCGAGAGCAATGGTTGGCAATATATGTGGTCGGTGCAGCAGGACATTGACGGCTTGATGCAGTTGGTAGGCGGAAAGGCTCGTTTCGCCGAGAAGCTCGATAGTATGTTCACCTACACACCTGCTTCCGATGAGGAGTTGCCGATTTTCAGTACCGGTATGATTGGCCAGTATGCCCACGGCAATGAGCCGGGTCATCATGTGATCTACCTCTTCAACAAGGTGGGTGAACCTTGGAAGACGCAACAGTATGCTTCGAAAGTGATG
>JALFJR010000044.1 GCA_022775005.1 Parabacteroides sp. | reverse complement strand
TTATTACATGTTCATGCCACCATCAACCTGGATCACCTGACCAGAGACGTAAGAAGACATATCCGATGCCAAGAAGGTAGCGATGTTAGCCACATCCTCTACCGTACCACCACGGCGCAAAGGAATCTTCTTGCACCACTCTGCCTTCACATCCTCCGGCAACTTAGCGGTCATATCCGTGATAATGAAGCCCGGAGCAATCGCATTGGCACGAATGCCGCGAGAACCCAGCTCCTGTGCGATAGACTTAGCCAAACCAATCATACCTGCTTTCGATGCGGAATAGTTACATTGGCCAGCATTACCGTGCACGCCCACCACAGAAGACATGTTGATAATGCTACCCGCACGTTGCTTCATCATGATCGGAGAAACAGCGTGAATGAAGTTGAACGCAGACTTCAAGTTGACATTCAACACCGCATCCCATTGTCCCTCGCTCATGCGCATCATCAAACCATCTTTCGTGATACCGGCGTTGTTCACCAACACATCTACCCGACCGAAATCCTTCACGATCTCAGCCACTACATTGTGTGTATCCTCGAAATTAGCCGCATTTGAAGCGTAGCCTTTCGCCTTCACGCCCAATGCCTCGATCTCAGCCTGTGTAGTTAAACCGTTCTCGTCGATGACCAAATCCGTAAACGCAATGTTCGCACCCTCAGCAGCGAACTTCAAAGCAATGGCCTTGCCAATGCCACGGGCAGCACCCGTAATGATTGCTACCTTACCTTCTAATAATTTCATATAACTTTTTGTGTTTAGTAAATTAATTATTATCGTTGTTTGATCAAGCAGGCACCCGTAGAATAGCCTCCACCGAATACGGTGAGTGCCACCAAATCGCCAGACTTGAAATGATTCGCATTTTGCGCATAGACCAAAGCGGAGCTAACCGAGCCAGTGTTACCCAGCTCCTCGATGTTATGCAAGAACTTCTCTTCCGGCAAGTTAAGCTGTTTAGCGATGTTCGCCATGATGCGCATGTTGGCTTGATGACCAATGAAATAAGAGAGATCATCCAAGGTATAGCCATGATTAGCCAACAGGTTGAGCACATTCTTCGGCATGTAGGTACAAGCCTGCATAAACACATCGCGCCCCTCCGGCATGGAGATACCGCCCTCCTTCGGGAACAAATGCACCGCCTCCATCGCCTTCGGCAGATCGCCCAAGCCACAGGTATAGACCTCCAAGATCTCCGCATCCGTCTCGTTCACAGGCTCCTTAGAGAGGAAGAAAGCTGCTGCCGCATCTCCCCAAAGGTGTCCCGCTTTCGGATCTGTCTCGTTATAATAGGCCGAATTTTTATCTGCTGAAAGCACCAATGCCTTCTGGGCCTTGCCGGAAGCAAAATAGCCCTCTACCACCTCCAAAGCATTCATGAAGGAGGAGCAAGCCGACGAAAGATAAAGCGCCTTGGCACCAGCAATCTGATACAGATGCTGCACCGTATGCGCTGCCGTTGCCACCGTATCATGCGGTGAATAGGAAGCGGAAACGATCAAATCCACCTCTTTGATATCATACGGTAAACGAGGGAGCGCATCCCGCACTGCCTCTACACTCATCGTATTCACGTTCTCTTCCGGTTTCGATTTCGAGCGAGTCAGAATGCCTGTACGCTGCTCGATCCACTCACTCGTCAGCCCATTCAACTCCCGGAAATGTGCATTATCCACCCGGTCAGCGGGCACATAATAACCAGTTGCGTTAATAAACATGCTTCTTTTTCTTTAATTAATCCTTCTATCTTTTCTTAGTATTTTTGCTCTATTTCACCCTTATCCCATTAAATATCAAATTGATCACATTCTCTCTTCGTTTGATGCGCTGGTTGATATTATCCCCCATCACACCCCGTATATAGGGCACCTCCAGCCCTTTCAAGGCGTGATGAAGCACCAGCGCCGTGATGTCGGTATCGGGCATTTGAAAGACACCCGTATTGACTCCCTCATCCAATATGCCCTGCAACATCTCTATCTCACGCAAGTCAAAACTCTTGCGCACCTTCTCTACCCGCCAAATGTCACGGAAAAAGGTCGCACGCAGCGTGCCATTCCTGAAAACAATCGCCTTCACCGCATCCAAGCGGGCGTAGATGAACGCCACTAACTTCTCATCGGCCGGGATCTCCCGGGCGGTCACCTCCAGCAAGACCTTGTAGAGCTGGTCCAACTCCGACTGCACCACGGCCAGGAATATCTCATTCTTACTTTTAAAATAGGTATAAAGCGTCCGCCTGCCTTTACGGGATGCCTGTGCGATGTCGTTCATCGTGGTATTGTCCACTCCCATGCGGGCAAACAACTGTCTGGCCACATCCACTAACATATCCCGTGTCTTTGAAACTGTCGTAGGCATGAATTGCACATTTTATTGAATAATGTGCGCAAAGTACTCAAAAAAGATTGGTTCTACCAAGCATATCAAAAAAAAAGTGCTCCAAATTTGTTTTTCTAAAAATAATGCCTACCTTTGCACTCGCAATCGGGTAACTGATCGTAATGACATCGCGGAGTGGAGCAGTGGTAGCTCGTTGGGCTCATAACCCAAAGGTCGTAAGTTCGAGTCTTGCCTCCGCAACAATAAAGGCTGTTTCTTTTTGGGAAACAGCCTTTTTCTTTTCTACTTCTCTACTTCTCTAAATCCATCTCTTTCAACAGGTAACCGGCATTGGCATACTTGTCGATCACGAAGAGCACATAGCGAATATCGACGATAATGCTGCGCTGGTAATCGGGAAGATATTGAATATCACCACCGACACCCTCCCAGTTGCGGTCGAAGTTGATGCCGATCAACGCTCCATTGGCATTCATCACGGGGCTACCGGAGTTGCCGCCCGTGGTGTGCGTCGTCGCACAGAAGGCTACCGGCATCTTGCCCTCAGCCGTCTGATAAGGACCAAAATCTTTCGCTTGATAAAGCTCCTTCAGGCGATCGGGCACGACAAACTCCCAGTTGTTGGGATCCTCTTTCTCCATCACTCCCTCCAACGTCGTCTGGTAACCATAGTAGTCGCAATCCTTCGGGCTATATCCTTTTACCTGTCCGTAGGCAAGGCGCAGCGTAGAGTTGGCATCAGGGAAGTTGGCCCGGTCGCCATACATCTCCAACAGACCTTTCACATAGGTGCGATGCGCCAAGGCATACCCGGTGTCGAACCCCGCCAACGCCTTATCCAACGCCTTCTTCTCCGCCTGGACGGACTGAGCAAGGCGGATCATCGGATCCTCACGCAGGGCTTTCGCCGTCGGTTTCTGCAGGAAACGGGCAAACTGCTGGTCGCTACCGAAGATGGAAGTCGCAAACAGCTGATCGACGAACGCAGCTACATCCCCTTTGAAGCGGCGGTCGATCTCAGCGAGATAGTCCGGCTGCGGCTCCTCGCCCATCCACTCCCGATAGGCCGTCAGCATCGCCTTCGCTACCTTCCGATCCACCTCCACGGCATAATCCTTGTTAGCGAACGCATGATAAGCCTTCTCCAAAGCGGCTAAATGATGTTTCTTCGCCTCGGCATCCTTGCTCTCCAACGCCATGCACAACGAGTCGATCGCCGTAGGCACCTTCACAAACTCAATGCCTCGCATCAACGCCTCATCGAGCATCCAGCTGCGGAAACGCAACGATTTACGAGCCGTCACCATCTGCTCGATCTCAGCCAACGCCTGGGCATACGTGTTGCCGCCCCGCTGACGCTCCCAATCCAACAGCCGCTGCTGCTCCTCGGCCTTCACCCGCTCAAAATCGCGCTTGTTGATCGCCCAGTTGCTGCCGATAGCGTTCTTATAGGCATTGGTCGAGGAGGAATACTTGCTGGCATACTGGATGCGCACAGCCGGATCGGCCAGCATCTCCTCCAGCATCGCCTGCTGACGCACCTCTCGCATACCGATACGCACCCGGTTGTCGATGTCTCGCCGCTCGGCCACCTCCCACGAGGTATAATACTTATTGGTACGGCCGGGGAAGCCCATGATCATGGCGAAGTCGTTCTCATGCACGCCCTGCAGGGAGAGCTTCAGCCAACGCTTCGGATGCAGCGGCACATTGCTCTCGGCATAGGGAGCCGGCTCGCCGTTGGCATCGGCATACACGCGAAACAGCGAGAAGTCGCCCGTGTGGCGAGGCCACATCCAGTTATCGGTGTCGGCACCAAACTTACCGATCGACGAGGGAGGCGCACCCACCAAACGCACGTCGCTATACACCTTCTTGGTAAACATATAATATTTGTTGCCTCCGTAGAAGGCCTTGATCTCGACCTCCGTGCCGGGGTGGTTGCTCAGATAGGCCTCCCCCACCTTCTGCTTCGCCAGCTTATTCAGATACGCAGCGTTGAGGAAATCCATGCTCTGCGGCTCCCCCCGCTTAGCCCATTCGGCCAGCACGTAGTCGGTCACGTCGTCGATACGGTCGATAAAGGTCACGGTCAAGCCCGGATTGGGCAGCTCCTCCGCCCTCGACATCGCCCAGAAGCCATCCGTCAGGTAGTCGTGCTCCAACGAGCTATGACGCTGGATGCTGCCGTAGCCGCAGTGGTGATTGGTCAGCACCAATCCATCCGACGAGATCATCTCGCCCGTGCAGCCGCCGCCGAAGCGCACCACGGCATCCTTCAGCGAAGGCCCCTCCTCGTTATACACCTCGGTGTCAGCCAGTCGCAAGCCCAAGGCCTGCATGTCGGCATACTTTTGTTGTTTCATCAGCGGCAATAGCCACATCCCCTCGTCCGCCATCGTCGGGAGGCTCAGCAAGGCCGCCGCCACAGTAAGCATAAATCGTTTCATGGAAAAAAGATTGTTTTATGTAAATACCATTTGGCTACAAAGATAGTGCAAACCGAACGCAAAAACATCAAGCTTGCCGGAATGTTTTGCGGGAAAGGTGCGCTCCCCGCCCCCGGATAGACCGAACAGCCGTTGCCCATGATTTGGGAAAACGACGGGCAACGCTTTCTTTTTTCATCGGCAATGTTCGCAGAAACCATGGGCAACGTTTCGCAAAATGACGGGCAATGTTTCGCAAAAACACGGGCAATATTTTTCATCGGAAAAATCAACGATTTTCCTCGAAATAAATACCTGAATATTTTGGTATTCAGGAGATTATTTGTATATTTGTAGTGTAACAATGAGAGAGTTACAAGGTTTATTGTTTAACGTTTAATGATTGTAAATCTATGAGCAAAATGAAAGTGAACGCGGCCTTTCAGCGGGTCGCTATCCTGGACAAGGAGGGTTATGTCAGCCGAGCGGTCACCTACTCGAAGATCGATGGCGACGAAGTGTTGGAGTTAGCGGCGCAGAACTCCGGTATCAACCAGGCGCAGTTGTCGGCGGCCATGTATGCCATCCGTCAATCGTTTATCAACTTCCTGATGAATGGCCACAGCGTGGAATTGCCGGGTGTGGGCATCTTCCGAGTGGGTGTGAACGCCAAGATGGTGGACGAGGCCGCGAAGGTGTCCGTGGATCAGATCTATCGCCGAAAGATCCACTTCCTTCCCTCCATCGCCTTGAAGGACAAGTTGATTCGTATCTCGTTCAGCACTGATCCTTTGGAGACGACCACTGAGGAGATACCAACGGAGCCCGAACCGGAGAACCCAGACGTTGTTTAGCGCAAGAGGGGCTTCGGCTCCTCTTCTTTTCCAGTCATCCATTTCTATTATTCATTCTTAAAAAGTTAGCATCATGAAGAAGTCAACTTGGGAGGTTATCCTCAAAATCATCATCGCCGTGGCCTCCGCCGTCGCGGGAGCCATCGGTGTCAGTGCCTGCGGGTCATAGGTTGCCCAAATAGGTTTACCCGCAGAGGATTCAAACGGAGACGTCGAAGTGCGGCGTCTCTATTTGTTTTATTCCTTTATTGGAGAACGATGCCGTAGCTGCCATCAACGAGCTGATCCGCCAGTTCGATACGCTGAAAGTGATTTACGGTCGCCTCAGGAAAGTGGTTGAGGAGCGGTAAGAGGGGCCGAAATTCTCACTTTTCTCACTTTTCTCACCCTTCTCATTTTCTCATTCAGAAAAAATGTTTACCTTTAGAGGCCTAATCAAACTCATATTGTCATGATTAAAATCGAATGCTCACTGAAAACACGAGAAGACCTTCGTCAACTTACGCCTTTAGAAATAAAGATAGCGGATTGCCTAATGGAGTGTTATTATGAGAATGATGATTCCAGTCTTGATCCTTGTGATATATTCAAGGAAGAGAGCCTTCCTATCCTTCTTTATTTCAATGTTATTCGCCATCTGACCTCCCTTTTATTCAGTGATCCTTTTCCTCGACAACTCGTGAAAGGACTCCATAATAAGTTATCTCCTGACTATTCTTCTGTCAATGAGACCTGCTATGATGAATTCTTCGAATCAACTATGAGACAATCAAGCGCCCTCTTTCCTCTGTTTGACTATGAAGTGAATTATACATGGGAAAGAGTGCTAATATGGGGTGGTATAGCCACAAAGATTATATGTAATCAAACTTTAGATGCAGAGCAGAAAGCAACAATCTTAAAAAGCATACAAAACTGCATCAAAAATTCCTCTTTCCGAGAGAGTTGCTTCTATCCATTTCTTCGTATCGAACTGGATGAAACACCGCAACCAGTCTTAACTGAGTCGGAAAAATCTGACGTGCTTTTGGCAAACAAGCCTGTTACCGATGAGTCTCAGAGCAATGAAACGATTTCCGAAGAACCTTTTACGAACGAATCTGTTACTGAACAGGCAGCTGAGGAGATCAGGCTTCCTGATTATATCAAACTGGACCACCTTTTGGAGCAAGCCCTTCTGCATTATTCCAAAGATGAAGCATACATTCAATGGCTGAAAGCATTACTTACACTGACGGTTAACGAGCAATCAGGTGGAGATCCCAATATCAACAATTTACTAAAAGCGAAACTTAAACTATTCAGTCAGAAAGTAAAACACCTGCAAAAGGTGGAGAAAAAGAAACATTCCACCCCTAACTTTCTCCACCTGATTCTCCACTCAGAGCCTAAAAAGCTGTTGGAGCGCCTCCACCAACTGATCGATGAAAAGAGTGGTGCGGAGGTGGGTGCCGTGTTGATGCGTGCCCAGCAAAAGGGATACTTGAGCAAGGTGCCCACACAAGCGGAGTTCAGATCGGAATTTACGTTGGTCGGGAAATGGAATGCCATTCATAACTACATGAATGACAATAACGAAAAAGCCTTGGCTAAAGCCAATAAGATCATCATCTTCGAAGGTGAATAACCCGTTTTCCACCTACACCTTTTTGCCTTGAAAGTGGATGTGGGTGGATTCCACCTGCATCCACCGCTTTTCTTTGGTTCTCCTAATGCCTCTCCCGAAATTTGTGCTCAGCAGAGAGGCGCAAAGCCGTGCGCCTCGAACAGCATAGATGCGGGGGTAAATCGTGGACCTGCCGGCAAGGGGAAGCGAGACCACTTTTCTTTTTCAAAAAATGAATAATGGGAAAGAAAACAAATTTGGGGCTGCAGATGCAGCGGGCCGATGAGATGCGCATCCGGGCCTATAACCCGGTTGGGCAGTTGAGAGCGATCATCGAACGGATGATCAGCGAGTTGAAACAGGCCGAAGAGAAGGCGCCTTTGGCGAACTACAGCCGACGCTGGGCATTGATCGGAGAGTTGGATGCGGTTTGTCAAAAGTTGGAGGGTTTACGCAACTTGACGCTCTGCCGCTTCCTCGACGAGAAATTAGCGGAGGCGAAACGAGAGGATTTCGATGGCGACGTAGCGGTGGTCTATATTCCCCTGAAAGCGATGTTGCCTGACGAGTATTGGCAGGTGCGGGTAATCGTAATCGATGCCTGCGGCTACAACTTGGCGCCCTACGCCTACAAGTTGCTGGGCGAATGCGGCAAGGGATTTTTCACCAGTGGCATAGAAACAGAAGGAGGTGCGCTATGAATAGTGAGTTAGGCAAGCAGATCGCTGGGCAGGTGGAGACGAGCCAACAGCCGACGAAATGCGTAATTGAGAAAAATGAGAAAGGTGAGAAAAGTGAGAAAAGTGAGAAAAGTGAGAATTTGAGCCGTTCAACAGCGTCAATGGATACGCAAACGATGGATGAACTGCCCTGCTTCACGCCTCGTATCAAGGATCTGCTGACTCCCTTCTTGCAAGCGATCGTAGAGGCAGGCGACACAGAAACGATGCAGGATCTGCTGTTGTTGAGCAGTCTTGTAGTGTTGAGCAGTGTCTGTCAGAACGTGAAGGGGGTGTATGACAACGACTGGGTGAACAGCAGCCTCTTCGCCTTCATCACCGCCCGCGCCGGCTCCGGCAAAGGCAAGATGAAGTGCGCCTTGGAGCTGATTCGTCCGATCCTGAACGACATCCGGCAGGCTTACGAGCAGGAGATGGCGGAATACCATGTAGCGATGCAGGCTTGGAACGACTCTAAAAACAAGGATGGGATCCCGCCGAAGGAGCCGCCCCATCGCTCCCACATCATCTATGCCAACAGTAGTGCCACCTCGGCTTACGAGGCGCTCAACGACAACGGCGGTGTGGGACTCACCTTCGAGACGGAGGGCGACACCTTAGCGGACACGTTGAAGACGGACTACGGCAACTACTCCGCCGGGATGCGCAGTGCTTTCCACGGGGAGCGGATCGGCTACAGCCGCCGTAAGGACCGAGAGTGGGTGGAGATCGAGCATCCCCATTGGAGCATCTTGCTGAGTGGTACGCCACAGCAGGTGCTTAACCTGATTCCCAATGCGGAGAATGGCCTGTTCAGTCGTTTCCTCTTCCTCTATTTCAAGGCGCTTCACCGCTTTCGCAACGTGTTCGCCCAGAAAGAGGTGGTGTTGAGCGACCGTTTCTTCGCCTTAGGCCAACGCTTCAAACCGGTGCACGATGCCTTGCGCACGGCTCCCCGGATGATCCGTTTCGAGCTGACGGCCGCGCAGGAGGAGGCTTTCACCCCCTTCTTCGAGCAGTTACGAGAGGAGTATTGTTCGCTCTTTAGCGACGAGATCGAGCCGAGCATTTTCCGCTTGGGATTGGTCTGCTTCCGGTTGGCAATGGTGATCAGCGTCTGCCGGTTAGTGGATGAGCCGGATCGCCTGCAGCAGGTATTGCGAGAGGGACATTTGGTATGTGAGGCCGCTGATTTCGAGGTGGCCCGCCAGATGGTGGATGTCTTGCTGCAACACACAGCCAAGATCCATACGCTCCTGATGAAGCCCAAGGCGGCACAGCAGCCCAGCAAACAGCTGAATCGCAGCCAGAAGGAGCTGTTCAATGCCTTGCCGGAAACCTTCACGACTGAGCAATTCGACGCAATAGCTCCGCAACTGAATATCGCCAAATCGACGAGCTGGCGTCACCTCCGCCTCTTACTCTATGAGCATGGCCTTGTGCAACGCCTCTCACAAGGTAACTACCGCAAGGTTTGCATCGAGCCTTTGAAGTAAAGGAGCCTGATTTTTCCTCTTAAACTCTTGCTAATAAAGAATTTATTAGCTATCTTTGTAGGGTAAGGAAAAGAGCGATAAGGCTCTTTCAAGTAACGCTTAATGATTATATTTCTATGAAAAAGATGAACGGAGGCCTCGACTTGGGGGCCTCTTTTTTACAAGCCAACAGGCCGCTGCGCCCCGTGACGTTACTCATTATCCATTGCACGGCTACGCCCGCCGGCAGGGAGGTCAGCCGAGCCGAGGTGGATCGCTGGCACCGCCAACGAGGCTGGAACGGGATTGGCTATCACTACTTGATTCACCTCGATGGCTCCATAGAACAGGGTCGGCCGGAGGAACGGATGGGCGCACATTGCAAGGGCTACAACGCCTGCAGCATTGGCATTTGTTACGTAGGAGGATTAGACGAGGCAGGGCGTCCGGCCGATACCCGGACGAACGCCCAATGCCATGCGCTCCGTCAACTGCTGCTGACGCTTCGCCAGCGTTATCCTCATGCGGCGATCCGTGGCCACCGGGACCTGAATCCCCAAAAGGCGTGTCCCTGCTTTGATGCCACCACAACATATGCAGGTTTAGAAATGATCATTACCTAATGCTCTTTTTCTTTAGAGTCATCCAACGAGCACTTTACATGTTGTTTCCATTGCTCTAACGCATAGGCCTGCATGTCTTCCACTGTGTCATTCTCATCAACGATTTCTTGGCCGATGATGGTTTCAATAATGTCCTCCATAGTAACGATGCCCAAGAAGCAGCCAAAACTGTTTTGCACTTGTGCGATTTGCTCCTTCTTTTTGAGCATGTCTTCCCATACATCGGCCACGGATTGATCCTCGTCATAAGCCAATATGGGACGGCGTATCTCGCTCAATTGCTTGTCAAACTGATCTTCAGCTAATTCCTCCAGCACATTTTGCTTTAGAACATATCCCGTGATGAAATCCGGATTCTCGCGGTAAATTGGGATGCGAGAATAGGCACGGTGCGTCTTTTGCGCATAAAAATCCTTTAGTTTTGTCTGTTCGGAGGCCATGGTGGTGACAGTGCGGGGTGTCATGATCGCCCCGATTGAGATGTTGTCTAACTTAAACAGATTCTGGATGATGTTGCTTTCCTCTCGCTCAAATACACCCTCTTTCGCTCCGATGTTCACCATGGCCGAAACCTCTTCACGGCTGACCGAAAGCGGTTGTTTTTTTGAGGCTATCCATTTGGTGATCCATTCAGACAACCAAACCAAGGGATACATGATGAAAATCATGATCCGGAGGATAGGCACGATGCTCATGGCCAGCTGCCTCCAGTAATAGGAGCCAATTGTTTTTGGAATGATCTCTGAGAGTACTAAGATCAGCAAGGTCAGTATCATGGAGATGAGCCCGAAGTAGGGTTCGCCAAATACCTTCACAGCTTCCGCTCCAACCCCGGCTGAACCTACGGTGTGCGCGATAGTGTTCAGCGAGAGGATGGCTGAGATAGGTTTGTCTATATCTTGCTTTAACCGCATCAACACGGCTGCGTTCGTTGCGCCCTGTTGTTGCTTCATCGTGATGAATGAAACAGGCGTGGATAACAAAACGGCCTCCAACACAGAGCATAAGCTGGAGACGGATAACGCCAATAATAAATAAAGTATAACTAATCCCATAGAATGATGTTTGACATGTTTTTTACATGCCAATGACTAATGTTTGATTGATAAATGATTGAATAATACTTGAGCTATGCCAAGTAAGCTGTTGATGAAAAAGGCGCCAATGGGCTAAATACGGAATATACAATACAACAGGTGTGTACTTGGTGCTTTTGCTCCCAAGGGTGTTGTGGGGATAGGAATATGAATGGATAGGGTTGCGTCGTTCCGTATGGAGGAAGGAAGTACATCCTGCGTAATCGCTATCAGTTTCATCACGGCTCTTTGCTGCGCCATCCGGTAGCGGTAATCAGACCATTGAGCCTCTTCGTTGTCTGAATCCACCGTTTCCTCATAGAGGCTCTCACATTCTTCCTCATGGGCCAAAGCGTTCATGGTGTCGTAACCATATGCGTCAAATTGTATGAGCATCAACATGATCATACAGATCCAACGCATCACATACTCTCTTTTTTTCTTACGACACATGATAGATTGAAACTCTGATTTCGCCGCAAAGATAATAATCATTTTATCAACTGGCGATCTTTACATAAAAAACAGATTCTGAAATGGCGATTTTTAGACGAAGTGAAAGGCTAGCCCGTTCGACTCCAAATCTGCGAACTGAGCAGTGCTAAACCCGCCGAGAAGGCCTGAATCATCCGACCCACGTTGAACGACATGACCTCCGTGGCCACCCCACAAAGCAGGGAGCCGAGGAAACAGCCCACCGACGAGAGCTGCATCGGTTTCGCAATCACGACTGGCAGCTTGATCTGTGTCGTCGAGATACTGTCCAGCATGATTTGTATATCCTGCGCCCTTTCAATCTGTAAATATAGCAAAAGAAAGGATGCTGCCGAGTATAAAGACATATAATAGTTATTCCGCTTGCCAATATCACTTTTTCTTTTGATCTTTGCGAAAATGGTTATATATGCTTCATAACGTATGAGAAAGATTGCGATTGGATTGATGGCGTTGTTGCTCTCGACGGGCGCTTACGCCAAGAGTGAAAAGGTGACCCTCGAAGGGTCGAAAGGGAAACTGGCCGCGGTGATCCAGACACCGGAACTGAAGGCGGGTGAGAAGGTGCCGATGGTGATGCTGATGCACGGCTTCATGGGCAAGAAAGAGAGTCCCTTGGAGGAGCAGATGGCTGCCAGCTTGGAGGCACAAGGGATCGCCTCGATCCGCTTCGACTTCAATGGGCACGGTGAGAGTGAGGGTGACTTCCAGGAGATGACGGTCCCCAACGAGATCGAGGATGCCAAGAAGGTGTTTGCCTATGTGAAGTCGCTGCCCTACGTGGAGAAGATCGCTATGTCGGGCCACTCCCAAGGGGGTGTGGTGACGGCGATGACAGCTGGTGAGTTAGGCACGGAGCAGGTGGCTGCCGTGGTGCTGCTGGCACCGGCTGCGGTGTTGCGTGATGACGCCATTCGAGGCAATACGATGGGTAAGGTGTATGATCCGCTGAACCCACCGGAGTATGTGGAGATGTTCGGTGGCTTGAAGTTGGGCCGGGATTACATCCAAACCGCTTTCTGGTTGCCGATCTATGAGACTGCCGCCAAATACAAAGGGCCTGCCTGCATCATTCACGGGACGGGCGACCGGGTGGTGCCCTTTACCTATGGTGAGCGTTTCCATCAGCAATGGCCGGGCAGCGTCTATCACCGCATGGAGGGTCATGACCACGGGTTCTCGCAAGACTTACGGAAGGTAACTGACTTAGCCGTTCGTTTCTTGGTAGAACAATTGAAGTAAAGCACGAACAAGGGTGACCCGAAAGGGACACCCTTCTCATTTGTAATTCCTTATTTCACGAAAGAGACCACCTGCTCTTTGGGATTTCGAGGTGTCGCGGCGGTCTTCGCGTCATACAGCTCGGTGTTGATCTTACCCAGCAACAAGACGGTGACAACACGTTGGCCTTCCGGGATCTGCAACTTCTCGTAATAGGCGGCCTTGTTCTCCCCGTTGAGGTAGATCGAAGGTGAGCTGGCGATTTTCGTGCCATAGCCTAACAGATTCGCCATGTTGTTCATGCTCTCGCAAGCCAAGCCCGCATCCAGCTCAGAACCCTCGGCACAGGAGATGACAATCACCACAGGCGAATCGCCCATAGCCGACTTCGGTCCTTTACTCGTCGGTGGTTTCGGCTTGTCGCCTTCGCCCGCTTTAGGCGCATCCTTCGGGGGCATCTGCATCTTCTTCATCGCCGCCTGCTGATCCTGCGCCATCTGCTGAATCAGTTCCGCATTGCTGACCACGGTGAAATGCCAAGGTTGCTTGTTCATGGCACTGGGCGCATTGATACCAGCATTTACGATGCGCTGAATATCCTCGTCAGGAATAGGATCTTTCAAGAAAGCCTGTGTTGTCGGGAGGTCTTCCACGATCTGAAGTAAACACTCATTCGTAACTGCCGAGGTCTCAGCCGCTACCTCCGCAGCTGGCGTGGAGGGCTGCTGGCAGGAAGAAAGGGAGATGGAAGCGATTGCCGCCAAAGCTCCTAAAGTTAGTTTGTTGTTCATGTTACTTTTATATTAAAAGATGGTTGTTACTCATACGTTTAATAGCGAAGGATGCGTCAGCAAAGCCTGAAACTGGCACATCCATCGCCTTTGTCTTCATCGATCAGAACTCAAACTGCTCGATCTTCATCGCGCCGAGTGCCTGGATCTTGGGCACCAACGCCGTGAAGTGGGGCGCATGCATGTGCACGTCGAGGCAAGCGGCATCCTTCCAGGTCTCGCAGATCATCATGACCTCCGGACGTGTCGCACTCTCAAAAATATCATAGGCGATACAGCCATTATCGTTTAATGAAGCGGCAACCAACTCTTTAGCCGCAGCCAACAGCTCCGCGCGGTTCTCAGCGCTCACTTGGATAAAACAATTTAATCGAATCATAATTACAAAAACAAATTAATAGTCGTATGCTTAAATGGTAAGCACAGCGCAAATATAAAGGAAAAGTTTCGTTTATATTCCTCCGGAAGTCTTATATTTGCTATCGATTTAGAGAAAAAAAAGATGAAAGAATCAACACGTATCCTTCGTTTCGCCCTTGTGGGCACCTCCAATGCGCTGATCGCGGCGGTTGTCATCTGGCTGTTGATGGATGTATTGGGCTGCAATTATCTTTGGTCGAACGTGGCAGGATATGTGGCCTCTATCATTAACAACTTTTTCTGGAGCAAATATTGGGTGTTTACCGCCCGTCAAGGGAGGTTCATGCAGGAGATTCCGCTCTTCCTCCTTGCTTTTGGCTGCGCATACGCCACCCAGTTTCTTTTCCTGCTGCTCATGGTGGAGGGTTTAGGCCTCAATGAATACCTCGGACAGTTCTTGGGCCTGTTTGTCTATGGAGCCGTCAACTTCTTGATGAATAAGAAAATAACATTCC